>CALQFM020000004.1 GCA_943329845.2 Candidatus Kuenenia stuttgartensis
CCCGAGCCGTGGAACGGAAAGGTGCCTGAGATCCGGCGCGCGGTCAGCAAGTTCAAGCGCGAGAACCAGGACAAGCTGGGGATGGATTATTCCGACCTCAACGACGATCAGGTGGTCGATGACTACCACTATTACATCTTCCCCAACATTACCCTGAACATCTTCGCGGAATGGACCCTGTTCTTCCGCCAGCGGCCGCATGAAAGCGACCCCAACAAGATGTATTACGACGTGCAGTTCTATAACTACGTGCCGAAGGGCAAGCCGCGTCCGCCGCTGCCCGACCACGACCAGTTCAAGCACGGCGAGAAGTCGCTGGGCCTGGTGCTCGACCAGGATTCGGTGAACCTGCCGCACGTCCAGAAGGGGACCAATTCGTCGGCGTTCGAGGGGCTGTGGATGAGCCACCAGGAACGCCGTATCCGCCACATGCACAAGACACTGATGGACTATATCGGGGAGAACGGGAAATGAGCGACGTCATCGGAATTCACCACGTGGCCATCGCGGTGCCGGATATCGAACTGGCCCACCGCTTCTATGTGGACATCCTCGGCTTCGAGGACGCCAAGATCGGCGGGTGGGAGGCCGGCAACGAGTGGATCGACAACATCGTCGGCCTCAAGAACTCGGCCGGCAGGTCATTCATGTGCCGGGCGCCGAACTGCTACATCGAAGTGTTCCAGTACACCAGCCCGCCGCCGGCGCCGCAGGATCCCAAGCGGCCGGTCAACGAGTACGGCTATACCCATTTCGGCATGCAGGTGAAGGACATCGCCAAGGTCTACGAGCGGTTGCTCGAGGCCGGCCTGACATTCCACGTGGCGCCGGACCGCATGGTGACCAACGAGAAGGGCGAGCGGGTCGGCTTCTCGGCCACCTATGGCCGCGACTTCTTCGGCAACGTCTTCGAGATTATGGAGATCCGCGAAGGCGCCGACATCAGGCCACTTTAGGCCTTTCAGGAACCGCTTGCTCCATCGGGTCGTTGGGGATTCATCAACGATCAATGGAGGACGCGATGAAGTGGGGACTTTTGTGGCTGCTGGGCGTGCCGATCCCGATTCTGATCCTGCTGTATTTCATTTTCTAGGCCAATCCAAAGGGGACTGGCGGTCGCCGCCGGTCCCCGGCTACATTACCTGCACCCATGATGAATCTGAAAAGGGGAGACGGGTAATGAGTGACGACCTTGTCGCTGAACTGAAGGCGCTGCGCGCCGAAGTCGAGCGCCTGAAATCCAGGGACGAGATCCTGCAGCAGATCACCCGCTATGGGCGCGGCCAGGAATGGCTCGATCCGTCGCTGATGGACGAGGTGTTCTACGACGACGCACACGTGGATTTCGGCTTCTTCGTCGGCGTCTGGAAGGACTACAAGCCGGTGCTGATGGACATCGAGGCCCACGGCGAGACCACCTTCCACCTGTGCGCCGCGCCGGCCATCGAGTTCGACGGGCCGAACAAGGCCTATGCCGAGGTCTACGGCATCGCCGGCGGCCGAGGCTATGACGGCAAGACCAATGTGTTCGGCGGCCGCTATTTCGACGTCTGGGAGCGCCGCGACCGGCACTGGAAGATCGCCAGCCGCATCTTCAAGCTGGACTGGCACATCGATCACCAGTTCCCGCAGGGCGAGGCGGTCATGCACCCCGAGCTGGAGCCCGCCAAGCCCCGTTCGCCGGAGAACAAGCTGTTCCGCCGCATGGGCCAGGATGTGACCGGCTGAGAGCACTACTGAACCCCTCTCCCGTCTGGGAGAGGGAATGCTGCATCCGCTGTGGTGCCATGAAACCAAACGATGGAGCCGGGCGTTACCGAGCGTAACCAATTCAACCAGGCCTACCGTGGCCAATGGAGTGAAACATGCTCGGTACCATCCTGCTTATCATACTGGTTCTGCTGCTCATCGGCGCCCTGCCGGCGTGGCCGCACAGCCGCAATTGGGGCTATGCGCCGATGGGTGGCATCGGCCTCGTGCTGGTGATCATCGTCGTCCTGCTGCTGCTGGGCCGGATCTAGGGCCAGTGACAACACCGCTTCGCGTAGCCGGCGCCGGCATTGCCGCGCTTCTGGCGACTCTGTGGACCGCGCCGGCCGCGCAGGCGGACAGTTCCTTCTTCGGACTGGATTTCGGGCAATCGGACCTGCTCGACGATGTGGGCGACTTCTGGACCGAGGTCAGTGACGATTTCCGCTTCAAGCTCGGCGTCGGCACCTCCGTCGCGCCCCGCTTCGAGGGCTCGGACGACTACAGGGTCCGGGTGATGCCCAAGTTCTCCCTGCGCTACAAGAACATCGCCTCGATCAACAACACCCGAATGCGGGTATTCATCGTCCACAACGAGAAGTTCGTTACCGGCATGCAGGCCCGCTATCGCTTCGGCCGCGACGAGGATGCCTCGCCCGACCTGCTCGGCCTCGGCAATGTCGGCGATTCCTTCGAGCTGGGCGGCTTTGCCGAGTGGCGTCCCGGCTGGGCCATCCTCGGCGTCGAGGTCGGCCGTGACGTGGCTGGCGGCCATGACGGCCTGCTCGCCGCGGCCTATGCCGGCTCGCAGCTGCCGCTCGGCGGCGGCTTCTATCTCGAGGGCGGCGCCCAGGTCACCTGGGCTAGCGGCAACTTCATGGAGCGGAACTTCGGTATCACCGAAGCCCAGAGCATCGCCAGCGGCCTGCCCGAATTCGACGCCGGTTCGGGCATCAAGGACGTCGCCGCGCGGATTGGCGTGCGCTTCACCAGGTGGAAGCACTGGGACTTCGCGACCTATGTCGCCTATTCCCGCCTGATGAGCGACGCCTCGGACAGCCCGCTGGTCGAACTGCGTGGCAGCCCAAACCAGTTGATGTGGTCCATTTCGGGGCAATACAGGTTCTAACGCGCAGCAAGCTCGGCGATCAGGTAAAGCGCGCATCCCACCAGCCCGCCGACGATCGTGCCGTTCACCCTGATGAACTGCAGGTCGCGGCCGATCGCCAGTTCCGCGCGGTCGGTCAGGGTCTTCGCGTCCCAGCTGCGCACCACCTCGGTGATGAACGCGCCGATCTCGCGGCGCCACGGCACGATGCCGGTGCGCACCGCCTCGTCGAGCCAGGCGTTCAGCCGCTCGCGCATGTCGGGCGCCTCGTCCAGCGTCCGGCCGACGGACCGGATGCCTTCGGCGATCGTCGCGCGCAGCGATTCCGAGGGAGCGCCGGACCCGTCCTCGAGCTGGCCGCGCAGGTGCTGCCACAGGTTCGCCAGATAATCCTGGGTCGCTGCGCTGTTGAGGATACGCTGGGCGAAGTCGCGGACCTGTTGCTGGGTCGCGGGCCGGGTGCGCAGGTTGCCGATCAGGTCATCGACCGCCGCATCGAACTGCGCGCGCACGGCGTGATCCGGGTTCGACATGTCGCCCAGGAAGTCGGTGATGCCGCCGACGATGGCGGTTGCCACCTTGCGGTCGACGCTACGCGGGATCCACCACTTGCTCTGGGCATCGACCTGGTCGTAGATCAGGTCCGAATGTTGCTCGAGATAGCGCCGGGCGACGAGCAGCGACTGGTCCAGCAGGGCGTGGTGCTGGTCGCTGTCGCGCAGCAAGGCTAACACGTTCCCCAGCACCACCGGCAGGTTGACGCTTTCGAGTTGCCGGCTCAGCGCACGGTGGAAGAACGCCCGCACGTCGGCGTCGCTCACCGTGGCCATCATCCGCGGCACGGCCGCCACCGCCCGGTCGGCGATGGTGCGGGCAACGCCCGGATCGCTCATCCACCGGCCGACGCGGCCCGCCACGTCGATGGTCCGGAGCTTGGCGGCGACGGTGTCGGGCTCGAGGAAATGCCGGGCTACGAAATTGCCCAGGTTCTCACCGATCTTGTCCTTGTTGTTGGGCAGGATGGCGGTGTGCGGGATCGGAATGCCCAGCGGATGCCGGAACAGGGCGGTGACCGCGAACCAGTCGGCCAGACCGCCCACCACTGCCGCCTCGGCGCCGTTGTGGGCGAGGCCAATCCAGAATCCGTCGATCGGCCAGAACAGCGTCGCGCCGTAAATCGCCGCCATGGCGAGCAGCAGCAGGCCCGCGCCCAGACGGTAGCGTCCCAGCGCGTGGCGCTGTGCCTCTTCCCATCCGAGGGTTGATTCGCTATTTAGGGCGGTCACTGGCCGGCTCCTGAAGTTTTCAGCATTGCTACACTAGCGTAACGCCGCATCACCGCATCAGGTCCATCCCACCTTGGGGAGCGAAACGGGATTTCGGTGTGGTGGCATGATAACGTCAGACCATCCTGGAGGAGTTGCCTGTGCAAGAAGTCGTCGTTCCGTGCCCTTCCTGCGGGAAGACCGCCTATCAGGCGCCGGAACGCCCTGCGACGCTCGGCGAGATGGTCGGCAGCCTGTGCCCGCATTGCGGCCACGCGCTGACCAAGCCCGAGCTGCAGAAGCACTTCCAGGAGCAGATCCTGAAGGAAGCGGCCGCGCTCCTGTCGCGCATGCCGCAGCGGAAGTTCTGACCCGACAATTACGCCTGCATGTTTGGCTGGACGCCGGGGGCGCACCGGTGTGAGATCGCGCCCGGAGAACAGGGGAAACCACATGCTGCTCAAGGGCCGGAATATCCTCGTTACCTTCGCGACCCATTGGGCCGGCCCGGAAATCTGCGCCGGCCTGATCGAGGAGGGTGCGTCGGTCGCGTGCCAGGATCCCGTCTTCGCCGACAGGACGCGGGCCGAGGCGTTCGTCGCCGGCCGTGCCAACCTCACCGCCATCGCCGATGAGACGCCGGCCGGGATCATCGCCGCCGCGCTGACGGTGCTGGGGCATGTCGACGTGCTGGTCAACAACGACGCCTTCCCGGCGATCCGCGCGCCGGTTGAGACCGCCGACCCGCAGGACTTCCGCGACGGCATCGAGGCGCTGATGGTGTTTCCGTTCATGATGGCGGGCGCGGTGGTGCCGCACATGAAGGCGCGCAAGGCCGGCAAGATCCTGTTCCTCACCTCGGCGTCGGCGCTCAACGGGCTGGCCAACTATTCCATGTACGCGGCGGCGCGGGCGGGCGCCAACGGCCTCGCCAAGTCGCTCGCGAGGGAGCTGGGCAAGGACAACATCCAGGTCAACGCCATCGCCTCCAACTACATCGAGAACCCGGATTACTTCCCGCCCGAGCTGCTGGCCAACAAGGAGGCCTACGCCAAGATGGTGAAGAATATCCCGCTCGGCCGTCTCGGCAAGCCGCAGGAGGCGGCGCATCTGGTGGCGTTCTACGCCTCGGACCGCAGCGACTTCATCACCGGCAACATCATGCCGTTCTCGGGCGGCTGGGCTTAGGCCGGCTGCTCGCCCGTCGCCAGCCAGCGGGCGCACGCCTCGCCAAGCTGGTCGCGGGCCACGGCCTCATATCGGGCGCAGTCCTCCGGCGTCAGCGTATCCTTCCAGCGGCCGTTGGTGCCCTTGTTGATGAAGGTCGCCGCGCCGCCGTCCCAGAACACGCCGCCCAGCGGCGCCGACCTGGCGGCATGGGCCTTCATGTAGTCGAATCCGCAATGCGCGACGATGTCGGGAAACCGGCTCTCGTCGACCGGGATGTCGAGGAAGCTGGCGATGCGCCGGATTTCGCCCGGCATATCACGCTTGAGCGCGTCGAAATGGATCAGCAGCACGTTCGGCAGGTGGCGGATTTCCCACCACGACCGGATATTCTCCCAGAACGGCCAGAACGGGTGGCCGTCGCGATCCATCCAGTCGAGGAAATATTGCCGGATCGACTCGGGCGGCTTCCCGATCGGCGGTCCGACGCGGCCTGGCGTGTCGTTCAGCATGTCGTACCAGGTCTGGTTGGCATTGGCGTGGTGGTTGTACATGCTCCACACCACGTCACGCCCGTCGCGGCCGATATAGACGTAGCGGGCCCGCGGCGAGAACACGAGCGCGTCGACCGGCAGGTGGGTTTTCAGGAAGCGCCGGTGGGTCTGCGCCTCGATGGCCGGCAGCTTGACCTCCTTGGGCGGCACCCGCAGGTCGACCCAGGGCGACATCTCGCCCACGTCCACATCCGCGTCGCCGTTGAACACCAGCTGGCCGACGATCTGCTGCGTCCAGGTGGTGCCCGACTTGGCGTAGGTGGCGACGATGATGTCGCCGTCGCGGAAACGGAAATCGTTCCACACGCTGGAATCGAAATGATGGTTTTGGAACTCGCGCGTCTTGCGCGGCCAGTTCTGGCCGTCTCTTTCCGGGGTTTCCATGGGCGGCGGACCCGGTCAGGCGGCGTCGGCGGCGGGCCGGAAGAATTTCTCGAAGTTCTCGATGGTCGCGAACCCGAGATATTCGGCCTGGAATTCCGGCGTCAGGATTTCGAGCATGTAGAGGTTGTCGATCCAAAGCTCGATGACGTGGAACGGCCCTCGGTCATGGGTTTCGGTGCGCCAGCCCTCGCGATTGCCGATGGCGATCACTTCGGCCTCGGACATGTCGACGCCGATGGCCAGATGGGATTCGGACGGCGCAGCGGCATGCCGGATTTCGACCTGGGCGCCCTGTTCGCCCGGCACCAGCACCTGGCCGGCCGGATAGAACTCGATGGCGGTTCCCTTGTCGTCGCCCTTGATGGCGATGTGCGAGTTCGGAAAGATCGGGAAGGGCAGCGCGCGCCCGTTCCACAGTTCGGCCATCACGCGGGCGGCATGTTCCGGGTCGCGCGACGGAAACGACGCATGGTGCAGCATTGGTCAGTCCCCCTGAGCAAGTGTGACAGCCAGCACGAGCGAAGCTTCAGTTTAGCCTAACCGGCCGGCGCCGACGAGACGTAGGAACGGAGCGCCTCTTGCGCCAGTGTGCGCCGGATCAAAGCACCGGTGCGAAACCGCACGCCGGCGCTAGACCTGCGCGCTCGGCCTGCCGCTGACGGCGGCGTACCAGCGCTGCAGGTTGGGCTGGTCCTCGCCGATCTTCGCCCGGATCGTGCGGGCGAAGTCGATGGTCACCATGGCGGTGATGTCGGCGATGCTGTAGCGCTCCCCGGCCACATGCTCGGACTCGCCGAGCCGCTGCTCCATCAGCGCGAGGAAGTTGGCGAACCGCGCCTTGCCGCGCTCGGCCAGCTCGGGGATCTGGGCGAAGTCGGCGGCGCCGGTCACCGACCGGTCCTTGAAGAACGGGCTGGAGTTGCGGAAGCCCTCGGCCACGGCGGCGAAGCCGTGCTGCTCCACGCGGCGGTCCCACATCATCACCTGGGCGCGCTCGAGCGGGTTGCGGCCGCACAGCGGCGGGTCCGGATAGACCTCCTCCAGATAGCGGCAGATCGCCGTGCTTTCGGTGATGATGGTGCCGTCGTCCAGCACCAGCGCCGGCACCTCCGCCATCGGATTGATCCTGCGGTAGTCTTCGTTCAGCTGTGCCCTGCTGCCCAGGTCCACCTCGACGCTGGGGATGGCCAGGCCCTTTTCGGCCACGAACACCCGGACACGGCGCGCGTTGGGCGCCATCTTGAAGTCATAGAGCTGCATCGTTTCCTCCCTGGTTCCGCGAAATGTATGCCGGGGTGCGCCGATCATGCGCAAGCGCGAACTTTCACCTTCCGTGGGCGGAACCCTATGGTAACAATGGCGCCCGACTCACAACGGGAGATTACATCATGGCCATCAGGTTCGACGGACGGGTCGCGATCGTCACGGGCGCCGGCGGCGGCGTGGGACGCGCGCACGCGATGGAGCTGGCCCGCAGGGGCGCGAAGGTCGTGGTCAACGACCTGGGCAGCGCCATCGACGGCAGCGGCGGCTCGAGCGCGGCGGCGGACGCCGTGGTGGCCGAGATCAGGGCGGCGGGCGGCGAGGCCATGTCCGACGGGTGCAGCGTCACCGACGAGGGCGGCGTCGCCAACATGGTCCAAAAGATCATGGATACCTGGGGGCGGATCGACATCCTGATCAACAATGCCGGCATCCTGCGCGACAAGACCTTCGCCAAGATGGACATCGCGGATTTCCGCGCCGTGCTTGAGGTTCACCTGATGGGCTCGGTGATCTGCTCGCGCGCCGTCTGGCCGATCATGCGCCAGCAGCAGTACGGCCGCATCGTCGTCACCACCTCGGTGACCGGCCTACATGGCAATTTCGGCCAGACCAACTACGGCGCCGCCAAGGCCGGCCTCTACGGCTTCATGAACGTGGCCAAGCTGGAAGGCGAGCGCGACAACATCCGCGTCAACACCATCTCGCCCTTCGCGCTCACCCGCATGACCGAAAGCATGATCACCGGCGAGCGCGCCGCCATGTACGCGCCCGAGCTGGTGTCGCCGGCGGTGATGTACCTGGTCAGCGAGGACGCGCCCACCGGCATGATCCTCAGCGCCGGCGCGGGCACCGTCTCGCGTGCCGCCATGGTCGAGACCCAGGGCGTGAATTTCGGCATGAACATCACTGCCGAGGACGTAGCCGCCCACATCAACGAGATCGGCGATCTGTCGACCGCCAGGCCCATGCGCGACGCCGGAGAGCAGGGCAAGAAGAACGCCGCGACGCTGGCGACCGCGCCGCTCAAGGGCTGAGCACGGATCGAGGGAGCGAGGGCAGGCCCGGCACCGCGGGGACACGGTGCCGGGTTTTCTTTGCCCGACCTAGGCGGCTACCCTCACATCTCCCGCTTTCAGCCGCCGCATGTTGGCCAGCGTCTGCGCGCAGGCGGCCGCCACTTCCGTGCCCTTGACCACGAAGTGATCACGGAAGAAGCGGTGGTGCTCGTCGTGTTCGTGGAAGTGCCGCGGCGTCAGCACGGCCGACAGTACCGGCACGTCGGTGTCGAGCTGCACCCGCATCAGCCCGCTGATCACGGCGTCGGAGACATATTCGTGGGCGTAGATGCCGCCATTGACGACCAGGCCGGTAGCGACGATGGCGTCATAGCGTCCCGATGCCGCCAGGATCTTGGCGTGCAGCGGGATCTCGAACACGCCGGGAACCTCGAAGAAGTCCACGGCGCTTTCGGCAATGCCGCGTCTGTCCATCTCGCGGACGAACGCGGTCCGGCACTGGTCGACGATGTCGCGGTGCCAGCAGGCCTGGATGAAGGCGATCCGGCCGGTTTCGGTAGTCGGTTTGTTCTGGTTGCTCTGATTCATGGTGCTCCCTTTCGCAAAGCAAGAATCAGGGCGCACGGGCCAAAGCACGGCGATCCGCTTGCGCGCATGCCGCTCTGGTTATCCCGTTCTCTTCCATCCGGACTGTGACCGTCGGCTTCGGAATCGCACCGAATCTGCTGACCCTGGGGATAGTCTCCCAGGCGCTCGCGGGCTTGCGCCGAAGCGCTTACCGCCGGTGGGGACTTTCACCCCGCCCCGAGAACGCGCCGCGCCGGACCATCCGACACGGCAGACTGTTTTTAGCGTGGGAGTTACGGCCGTGCAACGGCCGTTGGATCAGCCCGCGTCCTCGATGACGACGGCGGCGGCGCGCTTGGCCTGCCTCGCGGCGATCGGCGCGCCGAACTCGTGGGCGACGGCGATGGCGCCTTCGTGCAGCAGCAGCAGTTGCTGTGCCAGGTTGCGCGGGTCCTTCAGCCGCGCCGACGTGGCGTTCTCCAGCATATAGTCGAACACGGCGCGCTTCTGGGCGGCGGCGGCGGCGTGCACCGGGTTGGTGACCGGGCCATACTCGCAGGCCGCCTTCATGAACACGCAGCCGTTGAAGCCTTCGCGCTCGAACCATTCCTCCAGCGCGTCGAAGATTGCGAGCAGCCGCTCGCCCGGCTCTTCGGCGAGGCTGTCGGCGCGCCCGCGCAGCCAGGCGATGTAGCGCGCGCCTTCCACCTCGAGCGCGGCGACGATCAGCTCGTCCTTGGACTTGAAGTGGTTGTAGAGCGTCATCTTGGCGACGCCGGCCTCGGCCAGGATGGTGTCGATTCCGGTGGCGTGGAATCCGTCGCGCTGGAACAGGGCGGCGGCGGTGTCGACGAGATGGTCGCGCTTGGGACTTGGCATGGCTATCGAGGTAAACAGGTCTGTTCACATATATGTAGTGGTGCCTCTGACTTCACGCAACAGGATTTGGGCGACTCACGATATCGTGTGGAAATCTTGGTCAAGAGCTTGATTGGCAATCCGCCCAACCGTGCCGCCTGCGCGACGCCTCACAACAAGCCCCGGTCTGTCAGGTCCTTTTTGATGGCGTCCAGCGCCTTGTCCTTGATCAGAGACTTGAGCTTGCTTTTCGCGATCCATCCGATGAGGTCGGCGATCGCGCCGTCGCCCATGCCGAGACTTTTCAGCAGACCCTTGACGGTGCCGCTCGATACCTTGCCCGCACGGTCGGCGATCTTTGCCTTCAGTTTTGCTTCGACGTCGGTCTTGTAGTCGAGATGGGGCCAGGCCGGCGCCTGGCATTCCACCGCGGCGCTGCCGACGAGCGGGATCAGCTGGACGAAATCCCTGTCCGGAACCCAGGGGCCATTGGGCATGGGCCTAGAGAGGGACTGAAAAGGCGTGAGTGTTCCCGCGGCGTCGAAAGCGGAGGTCCATTGGTGGACGACGGGGTTGTCCTTGTGGATGGCGAGGTGCGTGCGCAGGAATTGCTGGCAGTTGCGCCGTCCAAGGAAGAAATCGTGGCTGCGCAGCTTCTCGTTCACGAAGCCTGCGAAGCCGCCCAGGCCGGCCGAGGCGATATGTGTCTGACCCGTTGGCAACTCGCCGCGGGTTGGGGCAATAAGGAAGCGGCTATAGACGTTCTCGTGTAGCGCCAGCATGATCTCGTCCGGTCGAAAACGTGCCTGACGTTTCATGGTGCCCAGCAGGTTGAGGGCCGTGGAGAACATATCCGGCCGCGCGCCCGCGAAGCCCATCTCATGCGCGCGGCCTTCGTCGTCCGGAAAGGGATCGATCATCAGAAGCGCCCTGTCGGCCTCGACCGCATCGCGCGGATTGCGTTCGTCCGGAGCCCCCGAAAGGGCTACGCGGGCGAATTCCAGTGGCTCGTTGTTCACGACTCCGCCGTCGATGGTCCAGAAGTCGTAAGTCGGTTCCAGTTCGGCGGGCTTCATGTCCGGTGAAACAGTGGGTGGCGTGCCGTCATCCGGCGCGCCTCCGGGCCGCGACCAGATCTTGGCATCATATACCTGACGCGAGTTCTGGAAGCGCCGCGCGGGCAGGCCAACGGGGAACGCGGATGTGGATAGCGCCGCATCGAGCAATCTTTTCCAGCCGTCCTGTGGGGTTCCCTGGGTGCCCGGAAAGTTCACCGGACTGGCCGCTGTCGGCATCGCCTCGGGCTTGCCATTGCCTGTACCGCTGACCGCGAAGTGAGCGTAGTCGCCATGGGTCAGCACGCGGTGCCCGCGCACCGGATCGGCCGCCACCATCTGGATCAGGTACGGGACACCCCGCAGATTGGCGATGCTGAGGTAGAGTTGCAGCGGATTGGCTATCCAGCCCGGCTTAGGCACATCAGGCCCGCTGATCGCGGTGCGCGTGGCTTTCGCCAGGGTTGCCGCCACATCGTCCAGTGCAGTGCCATCCAGCAGCGAGTAGATGTTTCCGTCGGCACCGATATCCCTGGTGCCGAGCATGTTGGCGAGATCGATGCCCGACACCCAGCATTTGTAGAAAAGGTTCTTCGCCATGGCCGCCGTGTCGGTGGGCGAGCGTACCGGCGTGTGACCGGTGAATGGCACCATGGCGACCAGGGCGCTTGCAATGCCGCCGGCCGAGGCGCCGGACGATGCGCGAATGACCACCTTGTGGCTCGGGACGGCGGGACCGCCATTGAGGGCCGCCAGCTTCGCTGCCTCCCATTCGCCGAGCGCTTCGAAGAGGAAATCCAGAACGCCCGCCGTATAAGCGCCAGCGGACACCGCGCCGGCCATAACCAGACCAAGCTCGAAAGTCTCCGGCGCTGGTTTGCGCTTTTGCATAATATCACCTTCCAGAAACGATCCGCCCACGCGGCGCATAATGCAGCCGCTCCCGCCCCGGTAGAGAGGCTCATACAATAGATTTCGCTCTTCAAGCAATTTTCGCCCGAGGCGGCCGCCGTCCATGTCGATCTGTGCGATCGTCCGCCGACACACTCGACGAAGCGGCCTTCCTCCCGCTATAAACCGCCCACCCAATCAACAGGAGTCGTCCCGTGGCCTCGTACCAGTACGTCTACGTCATGAAAGGTCTGTCAAAGTCCTATCCGGGCGGCAAGACGGTCATCAAGGACATCACGCTGCAGTTCCTGCCGGGCGCCAAGATCGGCGTGCTGGGCGTCAATGGCGCGGGCAAGTCGACCCTGCTGAAGATCATGGCCGGCCGCGACACCGACTTCCAGGGCGAGGCGTGGGCCGCCGAGGGCATCCAGATCGGCTATCTGGAGCAGGAGCCGCATCTCGACGCCACCAAGGACGTGTTCGGCAACGTCATGGACGGCGTGCATGCGACCCAGTCGCTGATCGACGAGTTCAACGAGGTCACCGGCAAGCTGGGCGACGAGATGTCCGACGACGACATGGCCAAGCTCTACGAGCGCATGGGCGAGCTGCAGGAGCAGATCGACGCGGTCGACGGCTGGAACATCGACCGCCAGGTCGAGATCGCCATGGACGCGCTGCGGTGCCCGGCGGGCGACGCCGACGTCACCACCCTGTCGGGCGGCGAGCGCCGCCGCGTGGCGCTGGCCCGGCTGCTGCTGCAGAAGCCCGACATGCTGCTGCTCGACGAACCGACCAACCATCTGGACGCCGAGAGTGTCGCCTGGCTCGAGCACTTCCTCGCCGAATATCCCGGCACCGTGCTGATGGTCACCCATGACCGCTACTTCCTCGACAACGTCACCAGCTGGATCCTGGAGCTGGACCGCGGCCGCGGCATCCCCTACGAGGGCAACTATTCCAACTGGCTGGTGCAGAAGGCCAAGCGGCTGGAGCAGGAGGGCCGCGAGGACGCCTCGCGCCAGCGCCAGCTCGCCGAGGAGCTCGAGTGGGTGCGCCAGTCGCCCAAGGCGCGCCAGGCCAAGTCGAAGGCCCGCCTCAAGGCCTATGACGAACTGCTGGACAAGGCCAACGAGCGCCAGACCACCGGCACCGCGAAGATCGTCATTCCGCCCGGCCCGCGCCTGGGCAATGTGGTGATCGAGGCCAAGAACATCTCGAAGGGCTATGGCGAGAACCTGCTGATCGACGATCTCAGCTTCCTGATGCCGCCGGGCGCCATCGTCGGCGTCATCGGCCCCAACGGCGCCGGCAAGACGACGCTGTTTCGCATGATCACCGGGCAGGAGACGCCCGACACCGGCACCTTCAAGGTCGGCGAGACGGTGAAGCTGGGCTATGTGGACCAGTCGCGCGACGCGCTCGATCCCAACAAGAACGTTTGGGAGGAAATCTCCGGCGGCGTCGACGTGCTGCATCTGGGCAAGATCGACGTGCCGAGCCGCGCCTACACCGGCGCCTTCAACTTCAAGGGCGTCGACCAGCAGAAGAAGGTCGGCATCCTGTCGGGCGGCGAGCGCAACCGCGTCCACCTGGCCAAGATGCTGAAGGAGGGCAACAACCTGCTGCTCCTCGACGAACCGACTAACGATCTGGACGTCGATACGCTCCGGGCGCTGGAGGAGGCGCTGGAGGAGTTCGCCGGCTGCGCGATCATCATCAGCCATGATCGCTGGTTCCTCGACCGCATCTGCACCCATATCATCGCCTATGAGGGCGAGAGCCGGGTGGTGTGGTTCGAAGGCAACTACCAGGACTACGAGGCCGACCGCAAACGCCGCCTGGGCGCCGAGGCCGACCAGCCCCACCGCATCCGCTTCAAGAAGTTCGCGGCGTAAGTCCGCTATTGGCGAGGATTACGGAGCCGGTGTCGGCGCCCCGGGCGCAGGCGCCGCGGGTGCGTCCAGGTCCTCGTATTCCTCGAAGCCCGGCGCGCTGTTCTCGCCTTCGTCGGGCGCGGCGCCGTTGAGCACTTCCGACCGGCGGTTCTGCCGGTAGGCGCTGCGCAGCGTGGCGTAGGTATCGAGGGATTCGCGGCGCAACTGGTCGACCATGTCCAGGTTGCGGGCGCGGGCGTCGAGGCCGCCGAGCGCGATACGGCCCATCGAAAGCCCGCTGACATTGGCATGGTCGATGCCGATGGTGACAGGATCGGCGAAGGTATCGGCGGCGGTGCCGAAGCCGTCGCGCACCGTGGACGGGCCGAGGATCGGCAGGACCAGATACGGACCTTCGCCGACTCCCCAAACGGCGAAAGTCTGGCCGAAATCTTCGTTGTGGCGGGGCATTTCGAAGTCGCTCGCCACGTCGAAGATGCCGCCGATGCCCAGCGTGCTGTTGGTCAGGAACCGCCCCAGGGTCATGCCGCCGCGGTTTGCCTCTCCCTGCAGCATGTCGTTCACGAAGGTCAGCGGCTCGCCCAGATTGTGCAGGAACACGGTGACCCGCTCCTCGACGAAATTCGGCAGGATGAAGTGGTAGACCTCGGCGAGCGGCCGGATCAGCGCCTTGTCCAGGAACTCGTTGAAGCCGAAGATCGCCCGGTTCGTGGGCTCCAGCGGATCGTTGAGCCGCTTGTACTCGGCATGTGCCGCCGGATCCGTGGGGACGGTGGCGCAACCTGCGAGCAGCATGCTGGCCACAGCCGCGAATGAGATGTTCCTGAGGGTGCGGCTGATGGTCTTGGGACGTGGAGTTGGCACGGCGCCCTGTTCTCCGGCGGGAATGGTGATTGGCTACGGCGTATTGGCCTAACGCGACCATATCCCAACATGTTCCGGGGATGCTACAGCTTCGCATATTGGCGGGGCGGCCATGCAGATGGCTGTTGATTATATAAGGATATCTTTATATATGCATACGGAGTTCACTTAGGGAAAGCGGCCGACACCGATGGAAGACCTGCTGGCAGCATTGAAAGCGGCGGCCGAGCCGACCAGGCTGCGGCTGCTGGCGCTGCTCGAATACAACGAACTGACGGTTTCAGAGTTGACCCAGATCCTGGGGCAGTCACAGCCGCGCGTTTCCCGCCATCTGAAATTGATGGCGGAAGCCGGACTCGTGGAGCGGTTCTCGGAAGGCACCTGGGCGTTCTACCGGGTCTCCGACAACGAGCTGGGCCGGGCGCTGACCCGGGCGATCGTCGACCTGATCGTCGAGGAGGATCCGGTGCTGGCGCGCGACCTGGAGCGGCTGGAGCAGGTCAAGGCAGCCCGCGCCGAATCCGCCGCCGCGTACTTCACCGAGAACGCCGCCATCTGGGATACCATCCGCTCGCTCTACATGCCCGAGGCCGAAGTCGAGAAGGCGGTGCTGGAACTGCTGGGCAGCGAGTCCGTCTCCAAGCTCCTCGACATCGGCACCGGCACCGGCCGCATGCTGTCGATCTTCGCCGGGCAGATCGAGCGCGGCCTGGGTGTCGACATGAACCGCGAGATGCTGGCGGTCGCCCGTGCCAACCTGGCGCAGGCGCAGATCCAGAACTGCCAGGTGCGCCAGGGCGACATGTACAATCTCGGCCTCGCCACCGCCGATTTCGACGTCGCCGTATTCCATCAGGTGCTGCACTTCGCCGAGGATCCGGCGGCGGCGGTACAGGAGGCCGCGCGCGTGCTGCGGCCCGACGGCAGGTTGCTGATCGTCGACTTCGCGCCCCACAATCTGGAATTCCTGCGCACCGAGCACGCCCATCGGCGGCTGGGCTTCAGTGACGACGAAATCGCCGGCATGTGCCGCGCGGCGGGGTTTGGCGACGTCTCGATCCGACATCTCGTCGGCGGCGAACTGACCGTCACCGTCTGGCTCGCCGGCAAGCCCGGGCACCGGAGCGTGCCGCTGCATATTGTAAGGAAAAGCTCATGAGCTCGCTGGCCGCGACCATCGACCAGGCGACCGCGTTCTCGCTGCTGGACTGGGATCCGGGCCCGCTGAGCGTGTCGTTCGAGTTCTTCCCGCCCAACAGCGAGAAGATGGAGGAGACGCTGTGGACCGCCATCAAGCGGCTGGAGCCGCTGGCGCCGGACTTCGTTTCGGTCACCTACGGCGCGGGCGGCTCGACGCGCGAGCGCACCCACAACACGGTGGCGCGCATCCTGAAGGAGACCAGCCTTACTCCGGCGGCGCACCTGACCTGCGTCGGCGCCTCGCGCGGCGAGATCGACGACATCGCCCGTCGCTACTGGGACGAGGGCGTGCGCCACATCGTCGCCCTGCGCGGCGATCCGGCCGACGGCGCGTCGCAGTACACGCCGCATGAGGGCGGCTATGCCTATGCCGCCGACCTGGTTTCGGGGCTGAAGCGGATCGGCGATTTCGACATCTCGGTGGCGGGCTATCCGGATGTGCATCCCGCCGCGCCCAGCGCCCAGTTCGACCTGGATTACCTGCGCAGGAAGGTCGATGCGGGCGCCAGCCGGGTGATCACGCAGTATTTCTTCGACCCGGCCACGTTCCTGCGTTTTCGGGACAAGGCGCGGGCGGCCGGGGTTAAGGCGCCGATCGTGCCGGGGATCATGCCGGTCACCAACTTCGCCCAGGTCAAGCGGTTCAGCGCCGGCTGCGGCGCCGTCGTGCCGGACTGGCTGGGCCGCCATTTCGACGGGCTCGACGACGACCCGGCGACCACGCGCCTGGTGGCGAGCGCCATCGTCGCCGAACAATGCCGGCAGCTCATCGCCGCCGGCGTCCATGAATTCCACTTTTACACGCTGAACCGCGCGGAGCTGACGGCGGGCATCTGTCACCTGCTCGGCCTGCGCGCCAAGGAGGCCGGACAATGAACCGCGAGCAACGCCTGAAAGCGCTGGAACAGGCCGCGCGCGAGCGCATCCTGGTCATCGATGGCGCGTTCGGCACGATGATCCAGGGCTATCACCTGGACGAGGCGGCCTATCGCGGCGAGCGGTTCAAGGACTGGCACAAGGACGTGAAGGGCAACAACGACCTGATCAACATCACCCAGCCGCACATCGTCGAGGCGATCCACAACGCCTATCTGGAAGCGGGCGCCGACATTATCGAGACCAACACGTTCAGCTCGACCACCATCGCCCAGGCCGACTACGGCATGGAAGCCATCGCCGCCGAACTGAACCTGGAAGGGGCCCGCGCCGCCCGCCGTGCCGCCGACGCATGGACGGCGAAGACGCCGGAAAAGCCGCGTTTCGTCGCCGGGGCTATCGGTCCGACGAACAGGACCGCGAGCCTGTCGCCCGATGTCAACCGGCCCGGCTTCCGCAATGTCGACTTCGACGAGCTGCGCCTGGCCTACAAGGAAGAGGTGAAGGCGCTGATCGATGGGGGCGTCGACATGATCCTGGTCGAGACCATCTTCGACACGCTGAACGCCAAGGCTGCGCTGTTCGCCGTGGACGAGGTGTTCGAGGAAATGGGTGTCAGGCTGCCGGTGATGATCTCGGGCACCATCACCGACGCCTCGGGCCGGACGCTGTCGGGCCAGACCACCGAAGCGTTCTGGTATTCGCTGCGCCACGCCAAGCCGTTCAGCATCGGCCTCAACTGCGCGCTCGGCCCGGCGCAGATGCGGCAGTACATCGCCGACCTGTCGCGGGTCGCCGACACGCGGGTCAGCGCCTATCCCAATGCCGGCCTACCCAACGAAATGGGCGAGTACGACGAGACGCCCGAGATGATGCGCGACCATCTGCGCGAATGGGCGCAGTCGGGCCTGTTGAACATCGTCGGTGGCTGCTGCGGGACCACGCCGCCGCATATCCGCGCCATCGCGCAGGCGGTGGCGGACGTCAAGCCGCGGCCGATCCCGGAGCTGGATCACCGGCTGCGCCTGTCGGGCCTCGAGCCGTTCAGCGCCGCCGTATGACCACCGCCAGTTTCATCAATATCGGCGAGCGCACCAACGTCACCGGTTCCGCCGCCTTCAAGAAGCTGATTCTCAACGGCGATTACGAGGGCGCGCTGGTCGTCGCCCGGCAGCAGGTCGAGAACGGCGCCCAGATCATCGACGTCAACATGGACGAGGGCATGCTCGACAGCGAGCAGGCCATGGTGACGTTCCTCAACCTGATCGCCGCCGAGCCGGACATCTGCCGGGTGCCGGTGATGATCGACAGCTCGAAATGGACGGTGATCGAGGCCGGCCTGAAATGCGTCCAGGGCAAGCCCATCGTGAACTCGATCAGCCTGAAGGAAGGCGAAGCGCCGTTCGTCGACTACGCCCGCAAGGTGCGCCGCTATGGAGCCGCCGTCGTGGTCATGGCGTTCGACGAGGAAGGCCAGGCCGATACCGCCGCCCGCAAGTTCGAGATCTGCAAGCGGTCCTACGACATCCTGGTGGACAAGGTCGGCTTCCCGGCCGAGGACATCATCTTCGATCCCAACATCTTCGCCGTGGCGACGGGTATCGAGGAGCACAATAATTTCTGCCTGGAGTTCTTCGAGGCGGCCAGGCTGATCCGTAAGCACCTGCCCTACGCCCATGTGTCCGGCGGCCTGTCGAACGTGTCGTTCTCGTTCCGCGGCAACGAGGCGGTGCGGCGCGCCATGCATTCGGTATTTTTGTATCACGCCATCCCGGCGGGCATGGATATGGGTATCGTCAACGCCGGCCAGCTCGACGTCTACGACGCCATTCCCGCTGAACTGCGCGAGAGGGTCGAGGACGTGATCCTCAACCGGCGCGCCGACGCCACCGACCGGCTGCTGGAGATCGCCGAACAGTTCAAGGGCGCCGGCGGCAAGAAGACCGAGGTGGACCTCTCGTGGCGCGATGCGCCCGTAAACCAGCGGCTGACCCATTCGCTGGTCAACGGCATCAACGCCTGGATCGAGGAGGACACGGAAGCCGCGCGCATCCAGACCACGCGGCCGCTCGACGTGATCGAGGGCCCGCTGATGGACGGCATGAACGTGGTCGGCGACCTGTTCGGCGCAGGCAAGATGTTCCTGCCCCAGGTGGTGAAGTCGGCCCGCGTGATGAAGCAAGCGGTCGCCTATCTGCTGCCCTATATCGAGGCCGAGAAGGACGCCGTCGCCGGCGCCAAGGGTAAGGTGCTGCTGGCCACCGTGAAGGGCGACGTGCACGACATCGGCAAGAACATCGTCGGCGTCGTGCTCCAGTGCAACAATTTCGAGGTGCTCGACCTCGGCGTCATGGTGTCGAGCGCCAGGATCCTCGAGACGGCACGGGCCGAGAAGGTCGACATCATCGGCCTGTCAGGATTGATCACGCCGTCACTGGAAGAGATGGCCCACGTCGCCAAGGAAATGACGCGTCAGGGCTTCGTCCTGCCGCTGCTGATCGGCGGCGCGACCACTTCACGTGTGCATACCGCCGTGAAGATCGCGCCCAACTACAGTGGCCCGACCGTACATGTGCTCGATGCCTCGCGCGCCGTCGGCGTGGCCAGCAGCCTGATCAGCGACAACCTGAAGGGCGAGTTCGTCGCCGGTGTCGCGGCCGAATACCAGGACATCCGCGACAAGCGCGCCGGCTCCAGCAAGGAGGACCGGCTGCTGCCGCTCGCCGACGCGCGCGCCAACGCCTATCCGGCGGACTGGAAGGCGCACCGGCCGGAGAAGCCGACGTTCACCGGGCTGAAGTCATTCGACGACTACGACCTGGCCGAGCTGACCCAATATATCGACTGGACGCCGTTTTTCCGCACCTGGGAGCTGGCGGGCAACTATCCGCGCATCCTGGAGGATCCGGTGGTGGGCGAGACCGCCACCCAGCTGTTCGCCGACGCGCAGGCCATGCTGCAGCGGATCGTCGGCGAGAGCTGGCTGACGGCGCGGGCCGTCATCGGCTTCTGGCCGGCCAACGCCGTGGGTGACGACGTGGAACTCTACGCCGACGAGAGCCGCAGCCACGTGCTCAGCGTGGTGCATTTCCTGCGCCAGCAGGTCGCCAAGCGCGATGGCCGCGCCGACATGTGCTTGGCCGACTTCGTCGCGCCCAAGGCGAGCGGCATCGCCGACTGGCTGGGTGGCTTCGCGGTCACCGCCGGCATCGGCATCGACGAGCACCTGAAGCGTTTCGAGGCGCAGCACGACGACTACAACTCGATCATGCTCAAGGCGCTGGCCGACCGGTTGGCCGAAGCCTTCGCCGAGCGGCTGCACCAGCGTGTCCGCAAGGAATTCTGGGGTTACGCGCCCGACGAGGACTTCGCCAACGAGGACCTGGTCAAGGAGCGCTACCGCGGCATCCGCCCCGCGCCCGGCTATCCCGCCTGCCCGGACCACACCGAAAAGCCTGGCCTGTTCCGCCTGCTCGACGCCACGGCGAATGCCGGCATCACGCTGACGGAATCCATGGCCATGCTGCCGACGGCGGCGGTGTCGGGCTATTATCTGGCGCATCCGGAGAGCCAGTATTTCGGCATTGGCAAGATCGGCCGCGATCAGGTCGAGGACTACGCCGCACGAAAGGGAGAGCCCGTCCAGGTCACCGAACGCTGGCTGGCCCCAAACCTGGCGTACGATCCGGATTAGTGGTCAGGAGGTTCCTATGAGCTGCGCGAGTAGCGGATGAGGCTTGAGCGCAAACGGATTGACTGTGGTAATGCCCGCCGCCGAGAAACCATCCTGCATGTCCTCGGACAGCAGGATTCGGCATCCGGCAGACGCGGCCACCGAGAGAATAACGGCATCCCAAATATTCAGGCCATGAACCGCTGTAAGATCGGCTGCCTGCTTCAGGGTGCCTCCGGTAGTATCAATCACCGGATAGGTGTCCATCCACTTGAAGATTCTTGCCTGCGCTTCCCGCCGGTTGAGGCCAGCCTTTCGGACGAGGACGTTGAACAGTTCACCCAGCGTCTGGATTGGCAGCACCACTAAGTCCGCAGGCAACTGTTCGATAAGCAGTTGCGCGGCTGTTGCGCGGGGAAGGCCATTTACGCCCTCCGCATAAACCAGGATGTTGGTGTCGAAAGAGGCCTTCACTCACCACGCTCGTAGAGCTCGTCGCGGGTCCAGGAACCGATATCAATGACCGGTTGCGAACGAAGTTTGTCGAGCAAGGCTGCTTTTGCTGCCTCGCGGCGGAGATGATCCTCGTCGGCGGGAACGATTTTCGCCACGGGCTTGCCATGCGACGTGACGACATAACTGTCACCCTCGCGGACGTCACGAAGGACCTGCGAGAAGTTGCGGTTTGCATCGGCGGCCGAGATCGTTTTTTCCATGGTTCGCATGTATGTAGTGAAATTGCCTACATTTAAGATAGGTCATTGGATATCGGTTGTGAAGTGTCGTTGGATCCATGTGGTATTCGGACATGACCGTCATTGCGTCTTGGTCAACCGCACGCTTGCCATCGTCGGTCAGATGCGTGCGGCTCACTGAATAAGTAAACCACTATTCGCGGCCTCTTTACGCCCACGCACAGCAGTTAAGAACCGCTGTCAGATATTGCTTGTTTTTGCAAGGATTGCCGGTTACCAAATTATGGCGGCAGGAATTTGTCCGAGTAGCAGGCTACATGCACCCGTGACTGTCTGGATGCCGATCGGAGCTGATGAGAGTTTGCTGAGGACTGTCGATGGCTACTGGTATCGTGAAGTGGTTCAACAAGACCAAGGGTTACGGCTTTATCGCGCCGGATTCGGGCGGCAAGGACGTGTTCGTTCATATCACGGCGGTTGAGAAGTCGGGGCTCGGGGACCTGCAGGAAGGCCAGAAGGTTGGCTTCGAGCTTGTTCCGGGCCGCGATGGCCGCACCGCCGCCGATCAACTGCACGCGGTCTAGGCGGTAGGTCCGAAGCCGCCGCCACCGGGCGTCTCGACGACAAGCATGTCGCCGGGTCCGACCTCCGATTCTGCGCAGGCCGGGAGCGTGTCGCACGCGCCCGAGGCGCGCTCCACACGGTTGACGCCGGGTCTGCCCGCGTCGCCACCTTCCAGTCCGAACGGCGCATGCGACCTGTTGTTCGACAGGATGCCTGCGGTCATCGTCTCGTGGAAGCGCAGCCGGCGGATAACGCCGTCACCGCCGCGCCATTGTCCCTGGCCGCCCGATCCGTCGCGGACGGCGAAGGACTCCACCGTCACCGGGAAGCGGAACTCCAACACCTCCGGGTCGGTCAGGCGGGAATTGGTCATGTGGGTCTGCACCGCGCTGGCGCCATCGAAGCCAGGTCCCGCGCCCATGCCGCCCGCCAGGGTTTCGTAATACTGGTAACGCTCGTTGCCGAAGGTCAGGTTGTTCATGGTGCCCTGCGCCGCCGCCGCCGCGCCCAGCGCGCCGAACAGCGCGTTGACCACGCATTGCGAGGTTTCCACGTTGCCCGCCACCACTGCCGCCGGATGGCGCGGATTGAGCAGCGAGCCATCCGGCACGATCAGCGTCAGCGGCTTCAGGCACCCCTCGTTGAGCGGAATGTCGTCGGCCACCAGGCAGCGGAAGGCATAGAGCGTCGCCGCGCGGGTGATGGCGAGCGGCGCGTTGAAGTTGTTCGGTTGCTGCGGGCTGGTGCCGGTGAAGTCGACGATGGCGGATCGCGCCGCCCGATCGACGGTGATCGCCACCGCGATCGTCGCGCCGCAATCCATCTCCACCGTGAACGCGCCGTCCGACAGCTTGTCGATGGCCCGGCGGATCGATTCCTCGGCATTGTCCTGGACATGACCCATATAGGCCCGCACCACGTCCAGGCCGAACTGCTCCACCATGGCCAGCAGCTCCCGCGCGCCCTTCTCGTTGGCGGCGATCTGGGCCTTGAGGTCGGCCATGTTCTGGTCTGGATTGCGCGCCGGAAACGATCCCTGCGCCAGCAGGGCGCGGATCTCCGCTTCCAGGAGCCGGCCACGCGACACCAGGCGCACGTTGTCGAGGAGGACGCCCTCCTGGTCGATGCTGGTCGAGTCTGGCGGCACGGAGCCGGGCGTGATGCCGCCCACATCCGCGTGATGGCCCCGTGTCGCGACGAAGAACAGCGGCTTGTCGGCGACGAAGACGGGGGTGATCACGGTGATGTCGGGCAGGTGGGTGCCGCCATTGTAGGGTGCGTTGGTCACGAAGACGTCGCCGGGCCGCATCGCCGGATTGCCGCAGATGATCGTGCGGACGCTGTCGCCCATGGAGCCCAGATGCACCGGAATGTGCGGCGCATTGGCGATCAGGCCGCCGCCGCCGTCGA
Source organism: Candidatus Kuenenia stuttgartensis (assembly GCA_943329845.2). Taxonomy (GTDB): domain Bacteria; phylum Pseudomonadota; class Alphaproteobacteria; order SMXS01; family SMXS01; genus RI-34. Next base: position 23,061 of record CALQFM020000004.1, read on the forward strand.
ACAGGGCGCAGGAGAAGTCGAGGCGCTCCTTCATGTTCACCGAATGAGAGGTGTTCTCGATCACCACGCCCATCTGCTCGGCGATCGACATGAACAGATTGTTGAAGATTTCCAGCTGTACCGGGTCGGCGCGGGGTCCCGCGGCCGCTCGCCGGCCAGAGGCCTCGACCCTTTCCAGGATCAGGTCGCCGCGCTCGTTGGCCTGCGCGCGCCAGCCGGGCTCGACCACGTTGGTGCCGTGGGGCTCCGCGATGATGGCGGGACCGTGCACGACGTTGCGGGGCCGCAGCGACGCCCTGTCGACCAGCAGCGCGGTTTGCCAGCTGCCGTCGAAGAACACCTCGATCTCCTCGTCGTCTGCAGGCTGTCCTGGCGCGAACACCGACGGCTGTGCCATCTCGGGCTGCGGCATGTGGCCGACCGCTTCCAGCGTCACCGCCTCGACGATCAGCGCCTTGCCGCCGTCGGTGAAGCCGAACCGGCGGCGGTGTGCGTCCTTGAACGCGGTCTGGACCTCCGCCAGGGCGCCGTAGGGCACTTCCAGCGCCGTGTCGGTGCCGGCATAGCGCAGATGCACCCGGCGCAGGATCTCGGTGCGCGCCGCCAGCGGCTCGACCAGTGGCAGCGCGAGAGCCGCCAGCCGACGGAACACCGGCTCCAGCCCCGCCAGCGTCTCGGCCGACAGCGGCCGCTCCACGGTCTCCTGGCGCAGTTCGCGGGCCTCGGCCAGGCCCATGCCCAGCGCCGACAGCACGCCGGCCAGCGGATGGATCATCACCCTTGTCATGCCGAGCGCGTCGGCGACCAGACAGGCATGCTGGCCGCCCGCGCCGCCGAAGCAGACCAGTGTGTAGCGGGACACGTCGTGGCCCCGCTCCAGCGAGATGCGCTTGATCGCCCGAGCCATGGTCTCGACGGCGACGCGCACGAAACCCTCGGCCACCTGCTCCGGTGACCGGTCGCCCACCCGCGCGGCGAGAGCGCGGAACTCGCGGCGGACGACCGCCGTGTCGAGTGGCTGGTCGCCGTCCAGGCCGAACACCTTGGGGAACCGGTCGGGACGGATCTTGCCCAGCAACACGTTGCAGTCGGTCACGGTCAGCGGGCCGCCCCGGCCGTAGCTTGCAGGTCCCGGATTGGCGCCCGCCGACGCCGGCCCTGTCCGAAACCGCTCGCCGTCGAAATCGAGGATCGAGCCGCCGCCCGCCGCGACCGTATGGATGTGCATCATCGGTGCGCGGATGCGAGTGCCGGCGACGATGCTGTCGGTCACCCGCTCGTACTCTCCGTCGAAATGGCAGACGTCTGTCGAGGTGCCGCCCATGTCGAAGCCGATGATCCGGCGAAACCCGGCCAACGCCGCGGTGCGCGCAGCGCCGACGACGCCGCCCGCCGGGCCGGACAGGATGGCGTCCTTGCCCTGGAACCGGCCGGCCTCGGTCAGGCCGCCGTTCGACTGCATGAACAGCAGATTCTTCTCGCCCAGCTCGCCGGCGACCTTGTTCACGTAGCGGCGCAGAACGGGCGACAGATAGGCGTCGGCCACCGTGGTGTCGCCGCGGCCGACGATCTTCATCAACGGGCTGGTCAGGTGGCTGGCGGACACCTGGGAAAACCCCAGCTCATGGCACAGGCTCGCCACCGCCTTTTCATGGGCCGGGAACCGCCATGCATGCATCAGACAGATCGCGGCGCTGGCGATGCCCTCGGCGCGTGCGGCGAGCAGCGCCGCGCGGGCGCCGTCGAGGTCGAGAGGCGTCATCACCGCGCCGTCCGCGCCGACGCGTTCCTCGATCTCGATCACCCGCTCGTAGAGCGGCTCGGGCAACCTGACGTCGAGGTCGAACAGGCGCGGCCGGTTCTGGTAGCCGATGCGCAGCGCGTCGCGGAACCCGCGCGTGGTGACGAACACCGTCCGCGCCCCGCGCCGCTCCAGCAGCGCGTTGGTGGCGACCGTTGTGCCCATCTTGATGGCGGCGACAGCGCCGGTGGGAATGGGTTCCTCCGCCGTCAGTCCGAGCAGGTGGCGGATGCCATGGACGGCGGCGTCCTCGTAGCGCTCGGGCGCCTCGGACAGCAGCTTGTGCGTGACAAGCACGCCATCGGGCCGCCGCGCGACGATGTCGGTGAAGGTACCGCCTCGATCGATCCAGAATTGCCAGCCCACAGACATGCTACGGTTATAGCAGTGGGCCTTGGCCAGCGCGAGTTGGGCGCGTAACGCTTTACCGCACGAGCCGCCCGCACTCATGCTCCGGGTCTAGAACGCAAAAACGGGCGGGGACCGGCCCCGCCCGTTCGAACTTTCTGCAGGTCCGGAATTACCAGACGTGCACGACCCTGCGCGACGAACGCTCCACCACGACCGGCTGGTCGTTGATGATGGTGTAGCTGTAGCGGTCCGGATCCTGGACCTTCACGGTGTTCGGCAGCGAATAGACCTTCACGTTCTGCGGCAGCACGACGCCGACCTCTGCGTTGAAGTCCGGCACGGCGACCGGCTCATACTTCTGGGTGGTCGAGTATTCCTTGATCACGGTGCCGTCGGCAGCCGTCCAGGTGGTGGTCGTGGTCGTTTCCGCGAACGCCGAAGCGCTGACCAGCAGGGCCGACGCGGTCGCCATCGAAAGCAGAACTTTTCTCATTGAAGTCTCCTGTGTTTGCCGAGCCTGTGTGAGATTTCTCCCGTGTCGGCGGAGCGGCAGCACCGATCGGAAGCTGGTTTGACAACGCCATTTGGGTGCGGGAGTTCCGCCGGATTGTTGCCGCCGCTTGACAGAACGCCTGCCGCGCACACAGCCTGAGCGCTGGGGAGAGCGATTTCAGGAGTGCAGGGCTTGCCTATTTCCGCGGTTTTCCATCATGTCGGAATCACCGTCAGCAACCTCGAACGGTCGGTGAAGTGGTATCGGGAGGTGTTCGGGCTGGAGCCCGCCTTCGCGCTGGAAGTCGGCGGCGAGGGCGCCGGACGGACCCTGAGATTGCCGCCGCACATCCACCGCACCGTGGTGATGCCGGTGGGTAATTTCGCCATCGAGCTGCTGGAGTTCGAGCCGACGCGCGGCGGGCCGAATCAGATGCGCCAGGACGACGTGGGCTATGTCTATATCTGCTTCGCCGTCGATGACATCGAGGAGGTTTATCAGCGGCTTACGGCGCTGGGCCACGACTTCCACACCGAGCCGCTCTATGCCGGCGAGGAAGGCCAGATCGCCGGCTCGAAGTTCTGCGTCATGCGCGATCCCGACGGCAAGACCATCGAGTTCGTCCAGTGCGGCCCTGGCATGCAGATCGCGGGTCTGCACGCGGCGGCGGCGCGCAAGGACGTGGACTTGAAGAACCCGCAGGTTTTCAGCTAGCGCCGCAGTCCCATGTTGGTGTTGTGCTGCGATCGCAGGACGCGGATGCGCTCGCCGTAGACGCTTCGGATGCAGTCGGCGTCGTAGCACTTGCTGCGGTCTATCAGGAAGCGGCGCTGCGCCAGTTCCGCCGACTGGGCGGTGAGGCCCTGGTCAGGACCCAGGCTGTCCATATAGTCGTTGTAGGCGCGGAACATCTGCTGATCGAGCTTGGCCAGTTCGAACGACTTGCAGATCAGCTTCTCCGACTCCTCGAACGCGTCCCGGCATTCGAACGACGCTGGCCTTGGCTTGGGCTTCGGCTTGGCCGGCGGCGGCGGAGCCGGTTGTTCGGCGGCGGGTGCCGGCCCCGGGCCTGGCGCCGGACCGTCGACGGGGTCGGCGGGCGCAGTGGCTGAAAGCCCGGCGACAATGCAGAACGCGAGCAGCGAGCCCGGTATGTACCTCATGTCTTCCCCCGATCCACGCGGCACAGGCCGCCGTTGGAGGCCAGAATAGCAATCGCGGAAGGGGCTGGTAAGGCTTATCGCGGGCTGTCGGTCCCCGGAACGGGGGGCGGCGCGTCGGTCCAGTGGCCGCCGATGGCCTGGATCAGCGAGACGGCGGCGGTCTGGCGGTTCAGGGTCGCGGTGATGGCCGCCTGGCGCGCGTTGAACGCGATGGCCTGGGCGGTGATCACGTCGGTATAGGCGACGATGCCGGCCAGGTACTGGTTCTTGGTGATCTGCTCGGCGCGCCGGGCGGCGGCTTCGGCGGCGGCCCGTTCCGCGCTCACCTCGGCCAGGATGCGTGCGGCGGCGAGCTGGTCCTCGGTCTGCTGGAACGCGGTCAGCACGGTCTGGCGATAGGTCGCCGTGGCCTGCCGCCACGCGGCGCGCGCCTGGTCGACGCGGGCCGAGCGGGCGCCCCAGTCGATCAGAGTCTCGGCCACCTGCGCGCCCAGCGACCACACGCTGGCCGACTTGCTGAACAGGTCCGCCAGCGCGCGGGCGTTGAAACCCACGTCGCCCGACAGGGTGAAGGCGGGGAAGAACGCCGCCCGTTCGATGCCGATGCCCGAATTGGCGGCGGCCACCCGGCGCTCGGCAGCGGCGACGTCGGGGCGGCGCTCCAGCAGGTCGCCTGGCAGTACGCCGGGCACGTCCGGCACGCTGGGTTTCCACGGGGCTGTCGGCAGGGTGAACTTCGACGGTGATTCGCCGACCAGCACGGCGATGGCGTGCTCCAGCACCGCGCGCTGGCGGCGCTGGTCTGCGGCGTCGGCGCGGGCATTGCGCACCTGGGTTTCCGCCTGCACCACGTCGAGCTTGCCGACCACGCCCACATTGTAGCGGTTGGTGGTGATCTCGAGGCCGCGCGCATAGGCGGCGATGGTTTCGTCGAGCAGGGCGATCTGGGCGCCGATGGCGCGGATCTGCAGATAGTTCAGCGCCAGCTCGCCCTGGGCCGACAGGGTGGCGTTGGCCAGGTCCGCCCGGCTCGCCGCGGCGTTGGCGCCGGCCTGCGAGATGCCCGAGCGGATGCGGCCCCACACGTCCGGCTCCCAGGTGGCGCCGATCGACGCGGTGTAGCGCTTGCCGACGCTGACGCCGCCTTCGCCGGTGCCGGGATCCTCCCGCGTGCCGAACGAGCCGGTGCGGGTGGCGCCTGCCTGCAGGTCGACGGTGGGGAACAGCCCGGCGCGCTGCTCGCGGACCACGCCGCGGGCCTGCTCGTAGGCGGCGAGCGCCGCGGCCAGGTTCTGGTTGGACACCAGCACCCGCTGCTCCAGGTCGTCGAGCACCGGATCGCCGAACAATCGCCACCACGCGCCGCGCGCCACGTCGTCGGCGGGCCGGGCGGGACGCCAGCCGGGCTCCTCCTTGAACGCGGCGGGCACGTCGGTGGCCGGCCGCTGATAGGTTGGCGTCATGTTGCAGCCGGCCAGCAGTGCGGCAATGACGGCGGCGGCGATGGGACGGCGTGCGTGGTTCATGACGTCGAAACACTCTTTTGCGGGGCGCCGCGCGCCAGCAGCGCCTCGCGGGGCGAACGGCGGCGGAACCGGTCCAGCGCCAGGTAGACGACCGGCGTGGTCAGCAGGGTGATGAACTGGCTGGCGATCAGGCCGCCGATGATGGCGACGCCCAGCGGACGGCGCAGCTCGGCGCCCTCGCCGAAGCAAATGGCGAGCGGCAACGCGCCCAGGCCAGCGGCCAGCGTGGTCATCAGGATCGGCCGGAAGCGCAGCAGGCAGGCCTCTCGCACCGCGTCGAACGGCGCCGCGCCGCGGGTGCGCTCGGCCTCCAGCGCGAAGTCGATGATCATGATGGCGTTCTTCTTGACGATGCCTATCAGCAGGATCAGGCCGATCAGCGCGATCAGGTCGAATTCCATGCCTAGCACGAGGAGCGCCAGCACCGCGCCCAGGCCCGCCGACGGCAGCGTCGACAGCACGGTCAACGGGTGGATGGTGCTTTCGTAGAGGATGCCCAGCACGATGTAGATGGCGACGATGGCGAGCAGGATCAGCACCGGCGTCGAGGCGGTCGACTGCTCGAACACCTGGGCCGTGCCGGCGAAACTCCCATGCACGCCCGGCGGCAGGTTGAGGCCGGCCTGCACCTCTCGGATCCGCTCCGACGCCTGGCCCAGCGACACATTGTCGGCGGTGTTGAAAGAGATGGTCGAGGCCGGCGAGGCGTCCTGGTGGTTGACCTGCGACGCGGTGGCGCCAACCGTCCATCTGGCGATGGCCGACAGCGGCGTCATGGTCGTGGCGCTGAGGTTCACCGCCGAACCGGTCGGCGCGTCGCGGGATGTGCCGGTGGTAGCCGCCGGCGTGGCGGCGGATGCTGTCGCCGCCGATGCCGCGGTCGCGGTCGTGGTGGCCTGCGCTTTCACCGGCAGATAGACATGGGACAACGCCTCGGGCGAGCCGGCGAATTCGGGTCCGACGCCCATCACCACGCGATACTGATTGAGGCCGCGGTAGATGGTCGCCACCTGGCGCTGGCCGAAGCCGTCATAGAGGATGGCGTCGATGGTGCGCTGGTCCAGGCCGAGGCGCGCGGCCTTGTCCTTGTCGACGGTGATGTAGACCTCGGCGCCGGTGTCGTTCTGGTCCACGTCCACGTCGGTCAGCATGGGCTCCTGTTTCAGTGCCGCCGCCAGCTTCTCGGCGCCCTCCTTGAGGCGCGCCAGGTCGTCGCTCTTGAGCGTGTACTGGAAGTTGCTGTTGCCGCCGCGGCCGCCGACGCGCATGTCCTGCACCGGATTGAGGAAAACGCTGACGCCGGTGACGCGTGACAGCTTGGGCCGCAGCCTGCCGATCACCTCGCGGGTCGGCTCGCGCTCGCCGCTGGGCTTCAGCATCACCTGCAGGAAACCGCCACCGGCGCGCCGTCCGCCGCTGAACGCCACGACCGTGTCCACGGCCGGGTCGTCGTTGATGATCTTCACGATACGGGTCAGCTTCTGCTGCATGTCCTGGAACGAGATGCTCTGGTCGGCGCGGATGCCGCCCATCAGCGCACCGGTGTCCTGCTCGGGGAAGAAGCCCTTGGGCACGGCAACGAACAGGTAGACATTGAGCAACACCGCGCCCAGCAGCAGCAGCAGGGTCGCGCCACGGTTGGCGAGCGCCCAGTCCAGGCTGTGCTCGTACCAGCCCTGCACCCGGGCGAACGACCGCTCGGCCCAGTCGGCGAACCGCGAGGGCTTGGGCTTCTCCGGCAGGATCAGCGCGGCGATCATCGGCGTCGTGGTCAGCGAGATCACCAGCGAGATCAGGATCGCCACGCTCATGGTCACCGCGAACTCGCGGAACAGGCGGCCGATGATGCCGCCCATGAACAGCAGCGGGATGAACACGGCGACCAGCGACACGCTGATCGACAGCACGGTGAAGCCCACTTCCGCCGCGCCCTTGAGCGCCGCCTCCATGCGGTTCATGCCATTTTCGACGTGCCGTGTAATGTTCTCCAGCACCACGATGGCGTCATCGACCACGAAGCCGGTCGCCACGGTCAGCGCCATCAGCGACAAATTGTTGAGCGAAAAGCCCAGCAGGTACATGACGCCCAGCGTTCCCAGCAGCGACACCACGACCGCGACGGCGGGCACCACGGTCGCGCGCAGCGAGCGCAGGAAGATGCTGACCACGGCGACGACCAGCAGCGTGGCGATCACCAGCGTCAGCTCGACCTCGTCCAGGGATGCCCGGATGGTGGTGGTTCGGTCCGAGGCGACCGTGAGTTTGATGTCGGCCGGCAGCGCGGCCTGCAGGGTCGGCAGCTCGACCTTGATGGAGTCGACGGTCTTGATGATGTTGGCGCCGGGCTGGCGGCTGATCACCACGGTCACCGCCTTCTCGCCGTTGAACAGGCCCATGGTGCGGATATCCTCCGGCCCATCATAGACCCGCGCCACGTCGCTGAGCCGGATCCCGGCGCCGTCGCGCCAGGCGATGATCAGGTCGCGGTAGTCGTCGGCGGTCGTCCCCGGCTTGTTGCCGTAGATCTGGAAGGCGCGGTCGCCGTCCTCGATCACGCCCTTCGGCCGGTTGGCGTTGGTCGAGGTGATGGCCGCGCGCACGTCCTCCAGGCTGACGCCGAAGCGGCCGAGCGCCAGCGGGTTGAGCTCGATGCGCACGGCCGGCAGCGAGGCGCCGCCCAGCTCAACGTCGCCGACGCCTTCCACCTGTGACAGGCGCTGCTGCACGATGTTGGAGACGGCGTCATAGATTTCTGCCGGTGGCCTTGTCTTCGAGGTCAGCGCCAGGATCAGCACCGGCGCGTCGGCCGGGTTCATCTTGCGGTAGGTCGGGTTGCTGCGCAGCGACGGGGGCAGGTCGGCGCGGGCGGCGTTGATGGCGGCCTGCACGTCGCGGGCGGCGCCGTCCACGTCGCGCGACAGCTCGAATTGCAGGGTGATGCGCGCCGAGCCGGTGTTGGACGACGACGTCATCTCGGTGACGCCGGCGATGGTGCCGAGCCGGCGCTCGAGCGGCGCGGCGACGGCCGAGGCCATGGTTTCGGGGCTGGCGCCCGGCAGGTTCGCCGAGACGCTGATGGTCGGGAAGTCCACCTGCGGCAACGGCGACACCGGCAGGGCGAAGAACGCGCCGATGCCGCTGAGCGCGACGCCGACCGTCAGCAGGATGGTGGCGATGGGCCGGCGGATGAAGGGTGATGACAGGCTCATGCCGTCTTCTCCCGCCGGCGCGCCTGCCAGCGCGCTGACAGCCGCTCGAAGCCCAGATAGATGACGGGCGTGGTGAACAGGGTCAGCGCCTGGCTGACGATCAGGCCGCCAGCGATGGCGAGGCCCAGCGGCTGGCGCAGCTCCGAGCCCATGCCGCTGCCGAATATCAGCGGCAGGGCGGCGAACAGGGCCGCGAAGGTCGTCATCATGATCGGCCGGAAGCGCAAATGGGCGGCCTGCCGGATGGCCGCGTCCGGATCCATGCCCTGTTTGCGCTGCGCCTCGATGGCGAAATCGATCATCATGATCGCGTTCTTCTTGACGATGCCGATCAGCAGCACGATGCCGATGATGCCGATCACGCCCAGGTCGTTGCCGGTCACGATCAGCGCCAGCAGCGCGCCGACACCGGCCGACGGCAGGGTCGACAGGATGGTCACCGGGTGGACGAAGCTCTCATAGAGCACGCCCAGCACGATGTAGACGGTGATGAGGGCTGCCAGGATCAGCCAGACCTGGTTGGACAGCGATGCACGGAAGGCGTCGGCGGCGCCCATGAACTCGGTGGTGATCGAACTCGCCATGCCGACCCGTTCCTCGGCCGCGACGATGGCGTCGACCGCCGCGCCCAGCGAGGTGCCGGGCGCCAGGTCGAAGCCGATGGTGGCCGCGGGGAACTGGGCGACCCGGGAAATCTGCAGCGGGGCCTCGCCAGTCGAGATCGTGGCGAAGGCGGTCAGCGGCACCGATGCGCCGCCCTGCACCGGCACATACATGCGCTGCAGCGCTTCCGGGCTGGTCAGCATGCCGGGCTGGCTTTCCAGGATCACCCGGTACTGGCTCGACTGGGTGAAGATGGTCGAGATGATGCGCTGGCCGAAGGCGTCGCAGAGCGCGTTGTCGACGTCGGCGGCGCTGATGCCGAGGCGCGAGGCCACGTCGCGGTTGATGGCGACGGTGACGGCGTGGCCCTGGTTCTGCACGTCGGAGACGACGTTTCGCACTTCGTCGACATGCGCCAGCTCGGCGGTCAGCTCCCTGGCCCATCGGTCGGTCAGGTCCTGGTCGGATCCCTGCAGCGAGAAGCGGTACTGGGTCGGCCCGCCCTCGGCGTCGATGGTCAGGTCCTGCACCGGGCGGATGTAGAGCGTCGCGCCGGCCACGTGGCCGGCCCGCTCGCGCAGCCGCGCGATAGTCTTTTTCTGGCTGGTGGTGCGGTCGCCCTTGGGCACCAGGTTGATCAGCATGCGGCCCTGGTTGAGGGCGGGGTTCTGCCCATCGACACCGATGTTCGAACTCAGGCTCGCCACGTCCGGATCGTCCAGGATGGCGTCGGCCACCTGGGCCTGCAGCGCCGACATGCGCCCGAACGACACGGTCTGCTCGCCGGCGACCACGGCCTGGAGCTGGCCGGTGTCCTGTTCGGGGAACAGGCCCTTGGGAATCACCCAGAACAGCAGCGCCGTCAGCAACAGCGTGCCGGCGAACACGATCAGGGTCAGGGTCTGGCGCGCCAGTACCCAGTCGAGGCCGCCGCGATAGCGGTCGGCGAGCCGGTCGAAGCGGTCGCGGGTCCAGCGCGAGAAGCGCGGCATCCTCTCCTCGTCGGCGGACTTCAGCCAGCGTGCCGCGAGCATCGGCACCAGCGTCAGCGCCACCACCGCCGAGATCAGGATGGTGACGGCGAGCGACACCGCGAACTCGCGGAACAGGCGGCCGACCACGTCGCCCATGAACAGCAGCGGGATCAACACCGCGACCAGCGACACGGTCAGCGAGATGATGGTGAAGCCGATCTCGCGGGCGCCTTTCAGCGCCGCCTGGAACGGCTTCATGCCTTTCTCGACATGCCGGGCGATGTTCTCGATCACCACGATGGCGTCGTCGACGACGAAGCCGCTGGCGATGGTCAGCGCCATCATGGTCAGGTTGTTCAGGCTGAAGCCCATCAGGTGCATCACGGCCAGGGTGCCGACCAGCGACAGCGGCACCGAAACGCTGGCGATCACGGTCGCCTGTGGGCTGCCAAGGAACAGGAAGATGGCCAGCGTCACCAGCGCCACGGCGAATAGCAGCTCGATCTGCACGTCATGCACGGAGGCGCGGATGCCCAGCGTCCGGTCGGTCAGCAGTGTCACATGGACGTCGGCTGGCAGCGTGTCCTCGAGCTGCGGCAGCGCCGCCTTGATGGCGTCGACGGTGGCGATGACGTTCGCGCCTGGCTGGCGCTGGACGTCGACGATGATGGCGGGCGTGTCGTTCATCCAGGCGCCGAGGCGGCTGTTTTCGGAGCCGTCGACCACGTTGGCCACGTCCTTCAGACGTACGGGCGCACCGGCCACATAGGCGACGACGACGTTGGCGTAGTCCTCGGCCGAGGTGAGCTGGTCGTTGGAGTTGATCGACCACGACCGGGTCGCGCCATCGAAACTGCCCTTGGCGCCGTTGCTGTTGGCGGCGGCGATGGCCGTGCGCAGCGTCTCCATCGACAGGCCGCGCGCCGCCAGCGCCTGTACATTGGCCTGGATCCGCACCGCGGGACGCTGACCGCCGGACAGCGAGACAAGGCCGACGCCCGAGACCTGGGCGATTTTGTTGGCGACCCGCTGGTCGACCAGGTTCTGCACCTCGGCCAGGGTGCGCGTGTCGGACGTCACGCCCAGGCTGATGATCGGCGCGTCGGCCGGATTGACCTTGGCGTAGATCGGCGGCGCCGGCAGGTCCGACGGCAGCAGCGTACCGGCCGCGTTGATGGCCGCCTGCACCTCCTGCTCGGCGATGTCGAGGGTGAGGTCGAGGCCGAATTGCAGGGTGACCACGGATGCACCGGCCGACGATACCGACGACATGCGCTTCAGCCCGGCCATCTGGCCGAACTGCCGCTCCAGCGGGCTGGTGACGGTCACCGCCATGACGTCGGGGCTGGCGCCGGGATAGAGGGTGCGCACCTGGATGGTGGGATAGTCCACCTCAGGCAGCGCCGACAGCGGCAGGAACCGCCACGCGACCAAGCCGGCCAGCAGGATCGCCAGCATGAACAGGCTGGTCGCCACGGGCCGCAGGATGAACGGCCGCGACGGGTTCAGCCCCTTCTCGGGCGCCTCGGCCGGATCGTCCTGGACGGTGCTCACGGAGCCTGCCGGTCGCGGTTGCGGCGGTGTTCGCCGTCGCCGCGTTGCCGGCGCTCGCCGCGTTCGCCCTTCTCGCCGCTCTTGCCGTCGCGGCCGCCCCACTTGCCGTCGCCGCCCTTGCCACCCTGGCCGCGCTGGCCCGGCAGGTTGACCTTGGCGCCGTCGTCGATGCGGTCGGCGCCTTCGGTGATCACGGTGTCGCCGGCCTTCACGCCTGACGTCACGACGGTCTTCGTGCCGTCCGACGGGCCAAGCTTCACCAGGTGCAGCTTCGCCGTCTGCTCCGGACCGAGGATGAACACGAAGTCGCCCCGGGCGCCGTGGCGGATGGCGGTCACCGGTACGGTCACGGCCTGTTTCAGCGTATCAACGACGATCGTGACGTTGACGAACTGGTTGGGGAACAGGTTGTTCTCGCCGTTGGCGAAGCGGGCCTTTGCCTTCACCGTGCCGGTCGCCGCGTCGCTGACGTTGTCGAAGGTCAGGAACATGCCCTGCGCCAGCACCTTGTCGGCGTACTGGTCATTGGCGGTGACCGGAAGCTCGGCGCCTTCGCGCAGCCTGGCCTGTACCGCCGGAACCTTGTCCTGCGGCAGGGCGAAGGAAACGTCGATGGGCGAGGTCTGGGTAATGACGACGATGCCGTTGGCGTCGCCTGGCGTCAGGTAGTTGCCGATGTCGGCCTGGCGCAGACCCACCTTGCCGCTGACCGGCGCGGTGATCGCGGTATAGGACAGGTTGAGCCGCGCATTGCCGACCTGGGCCTGGTCGGCCTCGACGGTGCCTTCGAGCTGCTTGACGGTGGCCGCCTGGGTGTCGACCTGCTGGGCGGCGATCGAATCCTGTTTCAGCAGCGTCTCGTAGCGCTGCAGGTCGACGCGGGCGGCGTTGAGCTGCGCCCGGTCGCGCGCCAGGTTGCCCTCGGCCTCGGACAGGGCGAGCTGGTAGGGCCGGGGATCGATCTGCGCCAGCCGCTGACCCTTTGTCACCGTCTGGCCTTCCTGGAACTCGATGCTGAACAGCACGCCGGCAAGCTGGGTCCGCACCGTCGCCTGGACAACGGGCTGCACCGTGCCGATCTGGCTCAGCGTCACCGGCATGTCCGCCAGCGCCGCCTTGGCTGTGCCGACCGTGGCGGGCGGCCGTCCGCGTCCGCGATCGCCGCCGGGTTCGGCGTTGCCGGTGAACAGCCAGATCGCCAAGGCCACGAGGACGAGGCCCAGCAGTACCAGCAGCGCATTCCTCCGGGAACGGCTGAGCCATTTCGATTCTGTTTCCTGCGCCAAGCCTCAGCCTCTTTTCCCGCGACACCGTTCAGCCCGCGCCCGCGGGAAGTCCAGACTTCAACGAAGCCAACAGGCTTATACCTTCGGCGGATTTCAAATATGAGCCCCATGCCCGCCACGCGCCATGGCGCGATCTGGCCAAACGTAGCCGGAACGGGCAATGTTCCATTCTGGCGCGGGGAGGCGCAACCGATGAAAGCATGGCGGACATATGGCTGGGGCGACATGCGCCTCGACGAGGTGCCAGAGCCGGCGGTTCGGCCCGGCTGGGTCAAGGCGCGCATCCGCATGGTCCAGCCCAGCATCACCGAGACGCTGCTGTTCGACGGCGCGAGGACCTATGGCTTCGGCAAGATCGAGAAGGCCATGGCGGCTGGCCCGGCCCAGGTATTCGGCCACGAGTTCTCGGCGGAGATCGTCGAGGTGGGCGACGGGGTGCGGACACTGAAGCCGGGCATGAGGGTGGCCGCGCGAGGCTCCCATCCGGACGGCATCGTCGGCTTCGACTACCCCGGCGCACTGGCCGAATATGGCGTGTTCCCGGAGAGCCTTCTGGCCGCTCTGCCCGATCACGTCAGCGACAGCGAGGGCGCGGCGATCCAGCCGCTGACCGACGCGGTCGCCGCGGTCCACGCAGCCGACATCAGCCTGGGCGACGTGGTGGTGGTAATCGGCCAGGGCTCCATGGGCCTGGCCTGCTTGCAGGTGGCGGCGACGGCGGGCGCGGGCTTGGTCATCGGCGTCGCGCGGCGCGACAACGTGCTGGAGATTTCCCGGCAGGTCGGCGCCGATGTGACCATCAACGCGACCCGCGACGACCCGGTCGCCGTGGTGCGCGAACTGACCGGCGGTATCGGCGCCGATGTGGTGTTTGAAACCGCCGGCGGCCCGCCGGAGCAAGGCCTCGCCGGCAATATGACCTTGATCCAGGCGGCCGAGATGCTGGGCGACAACGGCAAGGTGGTCGGCATCGCCTTCGACGGCGAGGCGGCGGTCCTGCCCTACTCGGTGTTCCGCCAGCGCAGCATCCGCTACCTGTTTCCGTCGGTGCTCGACCGGCGCATGTTCGAGGCGACGGTGAACCTGGTCGCGTCCGGCCGGGTGGACCTCAAGCCCATGATCACGAAAATCCTCGACGGCATCGACAAGGTGCCCGAGGCATTCGACCTGACTGCCAACAAGGCGCGGCACGGCCTGATCAATCCTGCCCAGGTCATCATTTCCAAGTGAAGGAGATCCCATGTCGATGAAGGAACGGGCCTACGAGCTGCTGCAGTCGACCTATTACGACGGCATTGACGCGGGCGACATGGCGAAGGCCGCCTCGGCGCTGCACGAGGACGTGGAATGGTCGCACGCGCAGGTCTGGCCGCATCACGGCTTCGTCCATGGCGAACCATCGACCAACCATGGCCGCCCCGAGGTGCAGGCGTTCCTCGAGGCGCGGGTGCAGCAACTCGCCGAGGCGCGCATCCGCCACAAGGTGCGCGACATGGTGGTCGAAGGGAACAAGGGTGCCATCCTCGGTTTTGTTCGCGGCGAAGACGGCACCGAAAGGCCGTTCATGGTCTGGTTCGAGATCCGGGACGACAAGCTCTCGCGCTACCTGCTGCGGCCGTTGTGAGCCGCCTCTATTCCTTCACGCCCAGCGGCGCCACGAACTGGCGCAGGACCTTGCGCTGACGCTCGGCCGGCCAGTCGCCAGGATCGAAGCCAGCCTGGACGGCGAGGCCGTTGACCATGGTCAGCAACTCGCGGGCAATCAGGTCGAAGTCCGTGTCATAGGCCAGCTTGCCGCTGGCGGCCATGGCCTTCAGTACCTTCTCGATGCGCTTGCGGGTGTCGATCACGCGGCTGCGCTGCTCGGCCGCGAACTGCGGGTCGCCAATGGCCATGCCCCAGAACGACAGCCATACCTGCCAGTCGCGGTGGCGCGCCTCATCGAGCGGCAGCAGCGCCTCGATGCTGCCGATCAGGTCGTCGGGCGCCTGCTTCAGCACGGCATCGACGCGCGCCTGCGCGGCCTGGGCGGCCGCCTGGTAGGTGAACAGCAGCAATTGCCGCTTGTCGGCAAAGTAGTGGCTGACGATGGCCGTGCTGTAGCCCGCCGCCTTGGCCAGCTCGCGCACGGTGACACGCTCGACGCCGACCTGGGCGATCAGGCGGGCGGCGACCTCGGCGACTTCCCGCCGGCGGGCATCGTGATCAACTTGACGGGGCATTTCCCTACGCGACCCAGGACAGCATGTTCTTGTCATTCCGATACGAATCCCGAAGGCGCGCATCGCTAGCGGCCGGAGATACCAGCCAGTAACGCGTATAGCACGGGGACTCGGGAACAGGAAGCGATCGCCCGTGTCGGACGGCGCTACCCACGGCGCATGGCGTCCCCCGGAATTTTCAGCTATATCGCGCCTGAGAAAACCCAGCCGGAACTGCAAGGAAAGCCGACCGTGAAGCACTTCATTCTCGCCCTGCCGCTGGCGCTGGGCATTGTTGCATCAGCGCATGCCGACGAGCCCGCCAGCTTCTTGAAGGACATCGTACCGGTCCTCAAGGCGCGTTGCATGATGTGCCACCTGACCGGCCAGGAGCCGGGCAATATGAAACTAGCGCCCAAGGCCGCCTACGCCACCTTGGTCGGCGTCAAGGCCACGGAAACCGCGCTCAACCGCATCGAGCCGGGCAAGCCCGACCAGAGCTACCTGATACACAAGCTGGAAGGTACTCACGTGGCGGCCGGCGGCACCGGCGAACGCATGCCGATGGGCGGCGATCCGCTGGCGCCGGAACAGATCGCCTTGATCCGTGCCTGGATCGAACAGGGTGCCCAGAACAACTGAAGCCGATCAGTCGCCGCGCATCGGCGGCGACCAATTCCGCACATGGGACGTGCGCCCGTTTTGGTCACCCGTCCGATGGTATTCAATTGCTCTGGCGTCGCGGCGGGATGACACTCCAGCCAACGCAGACCGCGGCCGCGCCGGAAATGGCGTATGGTCGCCCTTGACCTTTTCGGGGACCTCATGATCGAGCTCAACATCAATGGCACGGCGCGCAGCGTCGATGCTGATCCTTCCACGCCCCTGCTCTGGGCGCTGCGCGACACGCTGAAGATGACCGGCACCAAGTTCGGCTGCGGCATCGCGCAGTGCGGCGCCTGCACCGTGCTGGTCGACGGCATTGCGGTGCGGTCGTGCCAGCAGCCGATCGAGGGGCTGGTCGGCAGCGAGATCACCACCATCGAAGGTGCCAGCGGCAAGGTGGCCGAGGCGCTGCACGCGGCCTGGGTGGAGCATCAGGTGCCGCAATGCGGCTATTGCCAGTCCGGGCAGATTATGTCGGCCACGGCGTTGCTGACCGACACGCCCAAGCCCACCGACGCCGATATCGACGCGGCCATGCAGGGGAACATCTGCCGTTGCGCCACCTATGTGCGCATCCGCGCCGCGATCCACACGGCTTCCGAGAAGCTGGGAGCCGCCTGATGAACGCGATCACCACGACAAGGCGGGGGATGCTGGCGCTGTGCGTCGGCGCGGGCACGGGCCTGGTGCTGGGATTCCGCGTCCTGGAGGCGGCGGCGAAGGACGCCGTGCCGGCCGCCGCGAGCGCCGAGTTCAATCCGTTCGTAAGCATCGACGGCACCGGCAAGGTGACCGTCATCGTCAAGCATCTCGACAAGGGCCAGGGCGTGGCGACCGGCCTTGCGACCCTCGTCGCCGAGGAACTGAACGCGAGGCCCGACCAGATCGTGGTGGAGTTCGCGCCATCCGACAGCCGGTACAAGAACCTGCTGTTCGGCATGCAGGGAACCGGCGGCTCCACGTCGATGGCCAATTCCTTTGACCAGTACCGCGAGGCAGGCGCGGCGGCGCGGCAGATGCTGACCCAGGCGGCCGCCGCATCGTGGAAGGTGCCGGCCGCCGAGGTAAAGATCGAGGCGGGCGAGCTGCGCCACGCCTCGGGCAAGCGCGCCGGGCTGGGCGAGTTCGCCGCGGCCGCCGGCAAGCTGCCGGTGCCGTCGCCCGTCGTCGTGAAGAAGCCGGAGGACTGGATCTATATCGGCAAGTCGTTTCCCCGCGTCGACGTCAGGTCCAAGTCGGAAGGCTCGGTGAACCTGTTCGCCATGGACCTGCACATGGACGACATGCTGGTCGCCGTCACGGCGCGCCCGCCCAAATGGGGCGCGAAGCTGCGCGGCTTCGATGCCGCCGCGGCCAAGGCCGCGCCCGGCGTGGTCGGCGTGATCGAGGTGCCGCAAGGCGCTGTGGTGCTTGCCCGGACGACGTGGCAGGCGATCAAGGGTCGCGAGTTGCTCAAGCTGGACTGGGACGAAAGCGGCGCGGAGCTTCGCTCGACCGACGCCATTTTCGCCGAATACCGGGCGCTGGCCGACAAGCCGGGCGTGACAGTCCGGAACACCGGCAACGGCGCCAAGGGGATCGAGGGCGCGGCGAAAATCGTCGAGGCGACCTACGAGTTCCCCTATCTGGCCCACGCGCCGATGGAGCCGATCAACATCACCATCCTGTATGACGGGAAGTCGGCCCAATTCTGGACCGGCTCCCAGTTCCAGGGTGTCGACCACGGCGTGGCGTCGCAGGTGCTGGGCCTGCCGCCGGAGAAGATCGCCATCCACACCATGTGGGCCGGCGGCTCGTTCGGCCGACGGGCGATTTACAATGCCCACTATTTCGCCGAGGCGTCGGCCATCGCCAAGGCCTGGGGCAAGCCGCAGCCGATCAAGCTGGTGTACACCCGCGAGGACGACATCAAGGGCGGCTACTACCGCCCGGCCTTTCTGCACAAGGCCCGCGTCGGCCTCGACAAGGACGGCAACATCCTGGGCTGGGAGCACAGGATCGTCGGCCAGTCGATCCTCAAGGGCACGCCGTTCGAGGCCATGGCTGTGAAGAACGGCATCGACGATACGTCCATCGAGGGTGTGTCCGACATGAAATACGCCAATGCCGGCATGCAGGTCGACCTGCACACCACCGACGTGAAGGTGCCGGTGCTGTGGTGGCGCTCGGTCGGCCACACCCATACAGGCTACGTGATGGAGACCATGATCGACGAGCTGGCGACAGCCGCCGGGATCGATCCGGTCGAGTACCGCCTGCGGTTGATGAAGGACGATCCGCGCAAGGTCGCCGTCCTCAAGCTGGCGGCGGAGAAGGCCGGCTGGTCCAAGCCCGCGCCGGAAGGCCGCTACCGCGGCATCGCCGTTCATCATTCCTTCGGCAGCTATGTGGCCGAGGTCGCCGAGGTCAGCGTCAAGGCGGGCAAGATCAGGGTGGAAAAGGTGGTCTGCGCCGTCGATTGCGGCATCGCGATCAACCCGGACAACATCGCCGCCCAGATGGAGGGCGGCATCGGCTACGGCCTTGGCGCCATCCTGCACGACGCCATCACCTTGAAGGACGGCGCCGTGGAGCAGGCGAACTTCGATGGCTACAAGTCGCTGCGCATCACCGAGATGCCGGTCATCGAGGTTCATGTGGTGCCGTCGACCGAAAAGCCGACCGGCGTGGGCGAGCCCGGCCTGCCCCCCATCGGTCCAGCCGTCGCCAACGCAGTGTTCAAGGCCACCGGCAAGCGGGTGCGCGAGTTGCCGCTCGCCAGGTCGGGTCTCGTCTGAGCATTGCGGTCGATCCGGTCTACCGCGCTGACGCGATCATGAAGTAGTCTCCCGTTTCCACGGGAGAGGAGCGACTTCATGAAACTACGTCCGCTCGGCAGGACCGGCGTCCGCGTGCCGCCATTGTGCTTGGGCACCATGACCTTCGGCATGCAGTGCGACGAGGAAACCTCGTTCGCCATCATGGACAAGGCGTATGAGTCCGGCATCGACTTCTTCGACACCGCCGACGGCTATCCGCTGGGTGGCGGACTGGAGCGTGTCGGCACGACGGAACACATCATCGGCCGGTGGATGAAGGACCGCGGCGTCCGCGACCGCATCTTCCTCGCGACCAAGTGCCGCGCGCCCATGGGCCCGACGATCAACGACGGCGGGCTGTCGCGGTACAACATCACCCGCGCCGTCGAAGCCAGCCTGCGGCGGCTGCAGACCGACGTGATCGACCTCTACCAGGCCCACTCGCTGGACCAGTTCACGCCTGCCGACGAGACCTTGCGCGCGTTCGACGATCTGGTGCGCAGCGGCAAGGTCCGCTACATCGGCTGCTCGAACTATCCGGCGTGGCGGCTGGCCGAGGCGCTGCACACCAGCGAGCGCCTGGGGCTCGAGGCGTATCGTACCTTGCAGCCGCGCTACAACATGCTGTTCCGCGAGATCGAGACCGAGGTGCTGCCGCTGTGCCGTGACAAGGGGCTGGGCGTCATCGTCTACAACCCGATCGCCGGCGGCATGCTGTCGGGCCGCTACCGGCGCGGCCAGAACGTGGACCCGGGCACCCGCTTCAACCTGCCCATCGCCGGCCAGACCTACCAACAGCGCTACTGGCACGACACCCATCTGGAGGTGGTCGAGGGCCTGACCGACACCGCCCGCGAGGCGGGGCACGAGATGGCGGCGGTAGCCGTCGCCTGGGTGCTGCGCCAGCCAGGCATCACCTCGGCGATCATCGGCGCCAGCGGGCCCGAGCATCTGGACGCGACCCGCAAGGGCGCCGATCTGGAACTGAGCGACGCGCTTGTCGCCGCCTGTGACGCGGTATGGTGGAAGCTGCCACGAGTCCCCGTAACGGAAGGATACAGATGATGGCGATCGACCCGAAAAGCTGGATCGACCTCTCGGGCAAGGTCGCCCATGTGACCGGCGGCGCCATGGGCATCGGCCAGGGCATCGCGCGGGCGCTGTCGGCGGCCGGCGCCAAAGTGGCGGTCAGCGACGTAGACGGCCAAGGCGCCAGGCGCACGGCCGATGAGATCGGCGGCCTTGCCATCACCCTCGACGTCAGCGACCGGGCCGCGTTCGAGGCGGCGCTCGACGAAACGGCCGCGAAGCTGGGTGGGCTGGATATCCTGGTCAACAACGCCGGCGTCTATACCGGCTTCGGCGGCCCGGTGCGCGGCATCACCGACGAGATGTGGCGCACCCTGTGGTCGATCAATGTCGATGGCGTGTTCTATGGCTGCCGTGCCGCTGCGCGGATGATGATCGACCAGGGCAGGGGCGGGCGCATCATCAACCTGGCCTCGACCCAGTCCATCTCACCCGGCGTCGGCGTCACCTATGACGGCTCGAAAGGCGCGGTGCTGCAGATCACCCGCGCCCTGGCGCTGGAGTTGGCGCCGCACAAGATCAACGTCAATGCGCTGGCGCCCGGACCGACCTGGACCCGGTCGCCGGACGCACCGCCGATCACCGGCCGCCCGCCGGAGCCGACCGGCGAGCCACTGGCGGACACGGTGGCGAGCCGCATCGCCCGGCTGCCGCTGGGCCACTGGGCCGATCCGATGGAACTGGGCAAGGCGGCGGTGTTCCTGTCCGGGTCGATGAGCGACTTCGTCACCGGCATCTACCTGCCGGTCGATGGCGGCTGGCTGGTGCTGTAGTGGGCGGAGGCAGGCATCATCATATGTTGATGTAAAACGCGCGTATTACTATCCTCCCGCATGCAAACGCTGGCTCATCCGGCGGAAGGGGAGGACGAATGTCGCAGGATAGGGACTACGACGTTATCGTGGTCGGTGGCGGCGGTGCCGGCATGTCCGCGGCGATCATGGCGTCGGACGCAGGTGCGTCGGTGCTGCTGATCGAGGCGGACACCAAGCTGGGTGGTTCGACAGCCTTGTCGGGTGGTGTCTACTACGCCGCCGGCACCAGCGTGCAGCGCGCCAAGGGCATCGAGGGCGACAATCCCGAGCTGATGTTCGAATATTACATGACCCTGAACCAGTACCGGGTCGAGGCGTCGCTGGCGCGAACCATCAGCGACAATGCGACGCCGGGCCTGGACTGGCTGATGTCGATGGGCGTCGAGTTTCATCCGGAAGACCTTTATTCCTCGGGTGTGGAAAGCTTTGAACGCGGCCACCATGCCCACGGCAACGGCGCGGCCATCGCCGCCGCGCTGGACCGCGAAGTCAGCAAGCGCCCCGTCGACGTGGCGCTCAAGACCCGCGTCCAGAAGCTGCTGATCGACGACTCCACCGGTCGCGTCGTCGGCGTCCACGCCGGCGGACAGGACGTGCGCGCCGGCGCCGTGGTGCTGACCACGGGCGGCTTCGGCGCCAACCCGCATTTCCTGCACAAATATTATCCGGAGGCCGCCGCGCAGGGCGACTGGGCCTGGTACATCGGCAACAGGAACTGTGTCGGCGACGGCCTGCTGCTCGGCCAGCAGGCGGGCGCAGACATCGTCGGCCACAACCGGGGACTCCTGCTGACCACCCCCAACTTCCGCAAGGAGCTGGAAGTTTTCGTTCCGGGGTGGCTGGTCTACGTCAACCGCGAAGGCCGCCGCTTCGTCAAGGAAACCGCCGAATACGCGGTGATGTCCGGTGTGGTCAAGGCGCAGACCGGCGGCTCGTGTTTCGCCGTGTTCGACGACGTCGCCAAGCGAGAGGCCAAGCCGATCGCCAAATATGCGGATGCCTTCGCCTCGGGCGCGCTGCCGCTCAACTGGGTGGCCGACGAACTGGAGGCGCAGGTGAAGACCGGCAAGGTCGTCAAGGCCGACACGCTGGATGAACTGGCCATCAAGTGCGGCATTCGTCCCGGCTCGCTGAATGCCACGGTGGACAAGTACAACGCGGATACGGACGCGGGCTTCGACAGCATGTTCTTCAAGGATCCATCGGACATGAAGCCGGTCCGCACCGGTCCGTTCTACGCCGTGGAGGTGCGCCCCGCCATCGTCTGCCTGACCTCGACCGGCGTGCGGATCAATGCCGCTGCGCAGGCACTCGATGAACTCGACCGGCCGATCCGCGGCCTGTTCGCCGGCGGCGAGACCACCGGCGGCGTGCTGGGCGAACGCTATATCGGCGGCGGCAACTCCATCGCCAACGCCATCGTCTTCGGCCGCATCGCCGGTCAGAGCGCGGCAGCCGAAGCCAGGCGCAACGACTGAACCGGTCAAACGCCGCCCGCAAAATTCGCACTCCGTCTCCTGTTCCGTTCAGTGCTACACACGGCGGCCTTGAAGGGAGCGGCATGAGCATCTGGGCAACATTGGTCGGCGGGGCGACGGGTCTCGTGCTGGGCGGTCCGCTTGGCGCGCTGCTGGGCGCGCTCGGCGGCTATGCGGCCGGCAAGGGCAACGGCGCGGCCGAGGACGCCCGCGACGGCACCCGCAGCATCAGCTTCACCATCGGGGTGATCGCCCTGGGCGCCAAGATGGCCAAGGCCGACGGCGCGGTGACCATCGACGAGGTGACGGCGTTCCGCGAGGTGTTCCACGTGCCCGACGAGGAGTTGAAGAACGTCTCGCGGCTGTTCGACCGGGCCAAGCGCGAGTCAACGGGCTACGAGCCCTACGCCCAGCAACTCGCCAAGCTGTTCAAGGACGACAAGACGGTGCTCGAGGAACTGCTCGACGCGCTGTTCCACATCGCCAAGGCCGATAACGTCATCCATCCGGCCGAGGACGAGTTCCTGTTCCGCGTGGCGCACATCTTCGGCTTCGACCGCGCCGAATTCGACCGCATCCGCGCCGGTCATGTCGGCGTGGGCGACGCCGATCCCTACCGCGTGCTGGGAATCGCGCGCACGGCGACCGACGACGCGGTCAAGGCCCGCTACCGGCAACTGGTGCGCGAGCACCATCCCGACGCCCTGGTTGCGCAGGGCCTGCCGCAGGAGTTCGTCGATCTTGCCAACGAGAAGCTCGCCGCCATCAACGACGCCTGGGACAGGGTCCGCAAGCACCGGGGCCTCTCGCCGTGACCGTACGGCATTTCGCCCTGGCGGTGCTGGTAACGGTGCTCTGGGGCTTCAACGTCGTCGTCACCAAGTGGGGCGTCGGCATGATGCCGCCGGTGTTCTTTGCCGGCATGCGGTTCTTCGTCGTCGCCATCCTTCTGGCGCCGTTCCTCAAGCCGGTGAAGGGCCAGATGTGGCGGGTGGTCGGCATCGGCCTCAGCTCGGGCGCCCTGCATTTCGGGCTGATCCTGGTCGGCTATTCGCTGACCGCCCACGCGGCGCCGGTGGCCGTGGCGATCCAGTTCAACATCCCGTTCATGGTCCTGCTCGCCGTGATCTTCCTGGGCGAGAAGGTCGGGCCATGGCCGATCGCCGGTATGGCGATCGCGTTCGGTGGCATCATGCTGCTGGGTTTCGATCCAGTGGCCTTCGACACACCGGTGGCGCTGATCCTGTGCTGCGTCGGCTCGTGCTTCTTCGCCGTCTCGGTGATCCTGATGCGCGGGCTGAAGGGCGCGCATCCCATGCAGATCCAGGCCTGGATCGCCGCCGTCAGCTTTCCCGCCCTGTTCGCCGTCTCGGCGCTGATCGAGACCGCCCAGGTCGATCACATGCTCGCGTCCGGCTGGGAGGGCGCCGCCGCCATCGCCTATACCGGCATCGGCGCCTCGATCATCGGCCATGGCGGCATGTTCTACCTGCTGCAGCGCTATCCGGTGACTACCATGGTGCCGTTCATGATCGCGCCGCCCATGCTCGGCATGTTCTTCAGCATCTGGATCAATGGCGACCCGGTAACGACGAAACTCGCCATCGGTGGCTTGATGACCTTCACCGGTGTCGCCATTATCCAAATCCGCGAGGCGCTGAAAGCACGCGCCGCGCGCACAACGGGGAGTACCGCATGATCACCGACCGGCAGTCGCCGAACTTTTCCGCCCGTCCGCCGGGTTTCGACATCGATCTGCTCATCCTGCACTATACCGGCATGGGCTCGGCGCAGGCGGCCATCGACCGGCTGTGCGACCCGGAAGCCAAGGTCAGTTCCCATTACCTGATCGACGAGGACGGCACGGTCCACCAGCTGGTCACCGAGGACAAGACCGCCTGGCACGCCGGCCAGTCCTGCTGGGAAGGCAAGATCGGCATGAACCAGCGCTCGGTCGGCATCGAGCTGGTCAATCCGGGTCACGAAAACGGCTACCGCGATTTTCCCGAGGTGCAGATCGGGGCGCTGGAGGAGCTGTCGCTGCAGATCCTGTCGCGTCATCCCATTCCACGGCGCCAGGTGCTCGGGCACTCCGACATCGCGCCGATGCGCAAGGACGATCCGGGCGAGCTGTTCCCGTGGGAGCGCTTCGCCAAGAAGGGCATCGGCCTGTGGCCGCAGCATGTCGACATGGAGCCGGTCCCGGCGCAGATCCGCGACGTGCAGAACGCGCTGCGCTCGATCGGCTACTGTATCCCCGTGGACGGCCAGGATTCGCCGGTCTACCGCGCCATCCTCAAGGCGTTCCAGCGCCACTGGCGCCCCAAGAAGGTCGACGGTGCCGCCGACAAGATGACGCGCCAGATGATCGCCGCCGTCCAGGTGGCGGTGCAGGCCGACATGGCGGCGAGCCCGCCGAAGGGCGGCGCCTGCGACCACTGATAATATAAGGCGGCTTACCTCGTAAGCGTTTCTTCCATGGTGGTCAACGCCGCGTTCAGTGCGGGCAAGTCCTCTCGGATCGTGAGGATTACGCGCTCATCGAGTATGTCGTCATACGTGTGGGCCAACGCGTTCCGGAACCCAGCGATCATGCCCGCGGGAATGTGGTGCTCCGCCAGGAGGTCCGCAGAAATGTTTTTGATCGAGGATGCGATGGCAATGAATGCACGCTCGATCGCATACCGGACGAGCGTATCGGCTTTGAGGGCTTCCAGATCGCGCTGATCGGCCCACGTTTGGATGAGGCGGATGTTCTCGCGCGCCGATCCGATGGCGAGCGCAACCTTGCCGTCGCTGTCAGAAAACGTTGACGAGCTGGTCTTCCGCCACCTGTCGAAGGCGCTTGCACGGCCTAAGGGCGTCCTTGCGAACGACGAGGTCGACACGTCGGCCGAGGATGTGCGCGAGTTCATGCTGGATACCGCCGACATCGAAGGCGCTGAACAGCGGTTTGCGCCCGTGGGGCCCTTCGTCCAGATCGACCATCAAATCCACATCGCTTTCCTCCCGGGCCGCGTCGCGTGCCGCCGAACCAAAGAGATAGGCGTGGGTCACCCCCAGCTCTTCGAGCCGGGCGCGGTTCTGATGCAGGAGCCTTATGATCTCGGAGCGTTCCATAGCGGCCATGATACCATGTTCAGGCCACCGGGACGTAGAACGTCGGAACGAAACGTCTACTTCCCGGCCTTGAGATCCTCGCCTGAGCGCTTCGCGTTGGCGCTGTCGGGTGGGATGTCGCCGGTGGGCGTGTGGACAGGGCGATGGTCGTACTTTTTGAGCTCGTCCTTCTTCTTCTGTTCCTTGGTCATGCTCTCACCACCGCCGAAGGGGTTCAGCTTGTTGAGCGTTTCGCAGCCGCCGAGCATCAGGGATGCCCCGCAAGCCAGAAGAATCGCCGATTTCGCAGGGCTGATTTTGAGCATTGGTACCGTGTCCAGGAAAGGGCGGCCATCTTCCGCAAAAGGCCTTGGGCTTGCAAGGGCTTCTTGACCGCGCTGGCGGCGCGGCCCATGTTGCCCGCGCCAGATGGCCGGATGGCCGCCGCCTGCAGGGTAACCGGCAGGGGGAGGAAAGTCCGGGCTCCACGGAAATACGGTGCCGGGTAACGCCCGGCGGGGGCGACCCCAGGGAAAGTGCCACAGAAAGCAAACCGCCGGCCGCTTGCGGCAGGTAAGGGTGAAAGGGTGCGGTAAGAGCGCACCGCGGACCTGGCAACAGGGACGGCACGGTAAACCCCACCGGGAGCAAGACCGAATAGGGGTGGCACATGCAGCGTTTCCGACGCGCCGCCCGGGTAGGTTGCACGAGCGTGCCGGCGACGGTACGCCTAGAGGAATGGTCATCGCCCGTTCGCGGGTACAGAACCCGGCTTACAGGCCATCTGGCGCTTCATCCAATCTGCCGTACTATCGGTCGCCGAAACTCTGGGGAGAGCACGCATGACCGTTCAACCGTTCAAGGTCGCCATACCGGACGCTAGGCTTGACGAGCTGAAGCGCCGGCTGCGCAACGCCAACTGGCCGCATGACATGGCCAATGACGACTGGCGCTATGGCGCCAATGGCGACTACATGCGCGAACTGGTCGATTACTGGCTGAACGGCTACGACTGGCGGGCCCAGGAAGCCGCCATCAACAGTTTCAGCCACTACCGCACCGAGGTGGACGGCATCCCGCTGCACTTCATCCGCGAGCCTGGCAAGGGACCGAACCCGATCCCGCTGGTGATGACCCATGGCTGGCCGTGGACCTTCTGGGACTACCACGAACTGATCCGGCCGCTGGCCGACCCGGCGTCGTTCGGCGGCGACCCGAACGACTCGTTCGAGGTCATCGTCATGTCGATGCCGGGCTTCGGCTTCTCGTCGCCGCTGATGCAGGCCGGCATGAACGCGTGGCGCGCCGCCGACCCGATCCACAAACTGATGACCGAGAAGCTCGGCTTCAAGCGCTTCGGCGCCCAGGGCGGCGACTGGGGCGCGACCACCACGGCCCAGCTCGGCCACAAATATCCCAACGATGTCATCGGCATCCACCTCACCAGCACGCCGCGCCTGACCCACTGGGGCAACCAGCGGCCGTGGGACGTGACCGGCGGCAAGCTGGTGCCCGACGATCTGCCGCCCGAGACCCGGGAGAAACTGATCGGCATCCAGCGGCGCATCGCCAGCCATGTGGCCGTGCACATGCTCGATCCCCAGACGCTGGCCTATGCGCTGCATGATTCGCCCATCGGGCTGCTCGCCTGGCTGGTCGAACGGCGCCGCGCCTGGAGCGCCAATAACGGCGACGTGGAGCAGGCGTTCACCCGCGACTTCCTGCTGACGACCACGTCGCTCTACTGGTTCACCGACACCTTCGTGACGTCGGCGCGGCTTTATGCCGAGGCGGGCCGATATCCCTGGCAGCCCTCCCATTCCGGAACGCCGCTGGTCAACGTGCCGACCGGACTGACCTATATGGAGCACGATGTGGGCCGCAGCCTGTCGACGGAAGCCGAGCAGCAGTTCGACGTGCGCTACCGCAAGGAGCATCCGATGGGCGGACACTTCGCCGCCGCCGAGGAGCCGGAAGCGGTGGTCGAGGACATCAGGGCCACGTTCAGGCCGTTGCGCTGAGGAGAGCACCATGACCACCAACGAAGCCGTGCTGCTGCGCGCCGACACGCCCGAGGGCGTCACCACCCTGACGATGAACCGCGGCCCGGCGCGCAACGCGCTGAGCATTGAACTGATGGGCGCCATGATGGATGCGCTCGCGGCCATCGCCGAGGACGAAAGCGTGCGCGTTCTTGTCGTCGCGGGTGCGGGACCGGCGTTCTGCGCCGGCCACGATCTGCGCGAGTTGCGGGCAAGCATCAACGACCCGGACTTCATCCGCCTGACGTTCGAAAGCTGTGCCCAGCTTATGCAGGAGATCGTGGCACTGCCGCAGCCTGTGATCGCTCGCGTCCATGGCGTGGCGACGGCGGCCGGCGCCCAGATCGTCGCATCCTGTGATCTCGCCGTGGCCGCCGACGACTCCCGCTTCGCCACGCCCGGCGTCAATATCGGCCTGTTCTGCTCGACGCCCATGGTGGCGCTGTCGCGCAACGTGGCGCCCAAACATGCCATGGACATGCTGCTGACCGGCGACCTGATCCCGGCCCAGCGCGCCTATGAAATCGGCCTCGTCAACCGGCTGGTTCCCGCCGCCGAGCTGGAAAGCGCGACCCACGCGCTGGCGGTGCAGCTTGCGGCCAAGTCGGCCAAGGTGCTGCGTTTCGGCAAGCACGGCTTTTATCGGCAGCTTCCCTTGAACCTTGCCGACGCCTACGCGTTAGCGGCCGAGGCGATGATCGAGAACATGGGTTTCGACGACGCCGAGGAAGGCATCGGCGCGTTCGTCGAGAAGCGCCACCCGCACTGGAAGGACAGCTGATGGCATTCAACAACCCGACCGACGGCGCCATCGCCAGTATTCTCAGGGATACCAGGACCATCGCGGTGATCGGCGCGGGCACCGACCGGTTCAAGCCGGTCTACGGCGTCATGAGCTTCCTGATCGCGCACGGCTACGACGTGTATCCGGTCAACCCGACGCTCGCGGGTGAGGAGGTGCAGGGCAAGACGATCCTGGCGGACATGGGCGAGATCCCGGTGCCCATCGACATGGTCGACTGCTTCCGCCGCCCGGAATTCATCCCGCCGGTGGTCGACCGTGCCATCGAGGTCGGCGCCAAATCCGTGTGGATGCAGCTCGGCGTGATCAACGAGGAAGCCGCCGCCAAGGCCCGCGCCGCCGGCCTGTTGGTGGTGATGGACCGCTGCCCGGTCATCGAATGGAGCCGCCTCGGCCTGTAGACGCCGCCGCGGCCATCCCCCATCATGGCGCCTTGACGCTTTGCATGGGGAGAGCGCGGTGTCCGAGACTTCCGCAACGCTGGACGAGCGCGTCGATGACCTGCTGCACAGGCTGACGCTCGAGGAGAAGGCCGCGCTGCTGGGCGGGGCCGATGGCTGGACCACGGTTGCGATCCCGAGGGTCGGGTTGGACTCCATCCGCATGGCCGACGGCCCCAACGGCTACCGTTCGACACAAAGCGAGCCGTCCACCACGTTTCCCGTCGGCGTGGCGATGGGCGCCACCTGGAATCCGGATTGCATCCGAGAGGCCGCCGCGGCCATGGCGCGGGAAGCGCGCGCGTCGGGCGTCAATATTCTGCTGGGCCCGAACATCAACATCCAGCGCACGCCGCTGGGCGGCCGCAATTTCGAGACCTATTCGGAGGATCCGGTGCTGGCCGGCGAACTGGCGCTGGCGTTCGTCGAGGGCGTGCAGGGCGAGGGTGTCGGCGTCTCGGTGAAGCACTACGCCGCCAACAACCAGGAACACGAGCGGCTGCGCGGCAGCTCCAATGTCAGCGAGCGGGCGCTGCGCGAGATTTACTTCCCGGCCTTCGAGAAGGCGGTGAAGCAGGGCGGCGCGTGGACGGTGATGGCCGCCTACAACCGGGTCAACGGCATCCATGCCAGCGAGCATCCCTGGCTGCTGAACCAGGTGCTGAAGCAGGAATGGGGCTTCGACGGCGTGGTGATCTCGGATTGGGGCGCGACCCATTCCAGCACGGCGGTCAGCGCCGGCCTCGACATGGAGATGCCCGGCCCGGCATGGCATTTCGGCCATCGGCTGGTCGAGGCGGTCAATGACGGCGCGGTGTCGCCCAAGGCGGTGAACGAGGCGGCGCGGCGCATGCTGCGGCTGATCCTGCGGGCGCTCGAGTCCAAGGGCACCGCCGAGATCAACACCGGGCGCCACTGGCGCATCGCCCAGTCGGTGGCGGAAGAAGCCATCGTGCTGCTGAAGAACGACGGTATCCTGCCGCTCGACGCCGGGAATGTGAAGACTATCGCGGTGATCGGGCCCAACGCCGACGAGCCCATCATCCAGGGCAACGGCAGCGCGCATGTGATTCCGTTCCGCGAGGCCACGCCGCTCGACGGCCTGCGGGCCATCGTCGGTGATACTGTCCGGTTGATCCATGCGCCCGGTGTCGACAACGAGCCGGAAGTGCCGCTGATCGATCGGCGTCTCCTGAGCCCGGACAAGGATCGCAGCCATCACGGCCTGAAGGCCAGGTACTACCGGGCCGCCGACTTCGAGGGACCGGTCGTCTTCGAACAGGGCGAGCCCTATCTGCACAAGTTCGGCTTCCATGACGCGGTGGCGCCCACCGAGCGGGGTTCGTTCTCGGTGCGCTGGGAGGGCTTCCTGTGGCCCGAACGGACCGGCGTTTACGATTTCATCGTCGAATGCAGCCACCGCCCCGATACCTGGGCCGAGGTCCGCATCGACGGCGTGCCGGTGGCCGGCCGTTCCACCGAGCAGGAGAGCTTCGCCCATTTCGAAGTCGTGAAGATGAAGCGCGGCAAGGGCAGCATCAGGCTGGAGGCCGGCCGTTCCTACCGGATCGAGATCGACTACAGCACCCAGTCCGACCTGATGCGCATCTTCAAGGTCGGCGCGCGCAAGCCCTCTGGCAGCATCAGCGAGGCGGTCGCCGCGGCGAAGGCCGCCGACGTGGCCGTGGTCTTCGTCGGCGTGTCGCGCTCGACCGACGGCGAGGGCTTCGACCGGCCCGGCATGGCGCTGTGGGGCGACCAGGACGCGCTGGTGGAAGCGGTCGCCGCGGCCAATCCGAACACGGTCGTGGTGCTGCAGAACGGCGCACCGGTGACGCTGCCGTGGCTCGACAAGGTGCGCGGGTTGCTCGCGGCCTGGCTGCCGGGGCAGGAAGGCGGCCACGCCATCGCCCGCGTGCTGCTGGGCGAGGTCAACCCGTCGGGAAAACTGCCGCACACGGTGCCGAAGCGGCTGGAGGACAATCCCACCTTCATTCATTACCCGGGCAGACGCGACGCCAACTACGGCGAGGGCGTGTTCGTCGGCTACCGCTATTACGACAAGGCGAAGGTAGAGCCTCTGTTCCCGTTCGGCTTCGGCCTGTCCTACACGAACTTCGGCTACGCGAACGCGCGCGGTCCGGCAGCCGTGAGGCAGGGCGAGACATTCACCGTGTCGGTCGAGGTTACCAACCGGGGCGACCGGCCCGGTAAGGAGGTTGTCCAGCTCTATGTGGAGCAGATGGCGCCGTCCGAGGCGCGGCCGCCGCGCGAACTGAAGGGCTTCCGGAAGATCGACCTGAAACCCGGCGAAACGCGGACCGTGGAGTTCACCCTGACGCCGCGCGACCTGTCGTTCTACGACACGCATCTGCCAGGCTGGTCCGCCGAGCCGGGGCGCTTCGTGGCCCATTTCGGCGGATCGTCGAGGGATCTACCAGTTTCGCATGCTTTCGAGTTGCAGGATTAGATTTCATTGTCATCCCGGCGGAAGCCGGGACCCAGTGACAATGAAAAAGAGGTTTTAAGCCCTCAATCCTCCGGGATTTCCACCACCATCGCGGGATGGGCGCCAAACCTGTCCATCGGCGCATCTGACGGCGCCCAGCCGAGATTGACCGCTCGCGTCGCGGTGTCCCAGAAGCCGTAGGCGGTGCCGCGCGGACTGACCAGCGTGTCGAGCAGCCACATGGGCTGGCCCATGGCGCCATTCCTGTCGAAGCCATGCTCGCGCGATTGGAGGGCACGCACGCGCTGGATGGCCATGTACTCGAAGGCGGTCAGCGATACCCAGTGGCGCTCGGCGAACACGGCGCGCAGGTTGTCTGGGCTCTGGCCGCGCGTCTCGGCCGGATAGGCGCCCGACAGCATGAACAGGCAATAGGGACCCTCGGGCCGGTTCAGCGTCTGCGAATTCTTCAGCGTGTCCATGTCCTGGACGACGGACTCGGCATATTGCAGCGCCTCGTCCATGTCCTCGATGGGTTCGTTGAGCAGCTGGATGATGGCGAGACGGAAGTCGAGCTGCTGGCGCTTCACCGAGGGGAACATCATGGACGCGGTGAAGCCCGCGCCCAGCGCCCGGTTGGCCGCCCGGTTCATCTCCTCCGTCGGCTCCAGCGTCATCGGCAGGTAGTCGGCGATGCGTGGCAGCAGCACGTCGTCGAAGAACGCGCGACTGTTGTCCAGGACTTCCTGGAACGACTCCATGGAACGGCTCTCCCCTCGAAATGCCATCGGCCGCTGAGGCGGGATCCCTTGGAGGACCAGTCTTCGCAGCGGCCGAAAGCGAACAAAAAATGAACAAATTGAGATGGGGCCAGCCGCCGGATGAGACGCAACGCGCGACTCGACTGCTCCTTCTTCTTAGCCCTAGAGCAAATTCCTGTCACCCACAGCTTCAATTACTTGTGAATCGGCATTGGCGGGGGCTCGTCCCATTGACCGCCCATGTTTTCCCATGGTATCCCATAATGTCCCAAAGAGAGACGCCGCCGGCCAGGGTGAGTCGGCCCGAATCAACGGTGGGGTGAGGGTGTGAAACGCAGGTAGATCGTGAGGGGCGGCCGTGCCGCTGTTTCTGTCGTCATATGCCAACAAGGTGGACAAGAAGGGGCGGGTATCCGTCCCCGCGCCGTTCCGTGCCGAGTTGGAGCATCTGAACGGCTTCGTCGCCTTCCCCCATACCGAACACGCCTGCATCGAGGGCTGGGACCGCAGCCGCATGGACCAGCTTGCCGAAGCGATGGACCAATATTCGCCGCTTTCCGAGGAATATGACGCGCTGGGCTACCTGATGGGCAAGTCGCGCGAGCTGCCGTTCGACCCCGAAGGCCGCGTCATCCTGCCGCCCTATCTGATCGAAACCGCCGGCATCACCGACAGCGTGGTGTTCGTCGGCCGCGGCAAGTCGTTCCAGATCTGGGATCCGGAGCGGCATGCCGAGTTCGAGACCCGCATCAAGCCGAGTTCGGCGATCGTCGCCAAAGCCATTTCGCTGGGCCGCGCCAGGCGCGGAGACGCGCATGAATGACGCCGGTCGCCATGCTCCCGTCATGCTGCGCGAGGTGGTCGACGCCATCGCGCCGCAGGCGGGTGAGACGATCATCGACGCCACCTTCGGCTGGGGCGGCTACACGCGCGGCTTCCTGGAGGCCGCGCCCTGCGTCGTCTACGGCATCGACCGCGATCCCACCGCCGCCGCCCGCGCCGTTGTCGTCGGCGCCGAATTTCCCGGCCGCTTCACCTTCGTCGACGGCCGGTTCGGCGACATGATCGAGTTGATGGACGGGGCCGGCGTCACCGCCGTACAGGGCGTCGCCTTCGATGTTGGCGTGTCGTCCATGCAGCTCGACGACCCCGAGCGCGGCTTCTCGTTCCAGAAGGACGGCCCGCTGGACATGCGCATGGCCGGCCGCGAGTCCGACGCGCCCGATGCGGCCGAGCTGGTCAACAACGAGGACGAGGCGGAGATCGCCCGCATCATCTGGCTCTACGGCGAGGAACGCAACTCACGGCGCATCGCCCGCGCCATCGTCGCCGCCCGCAAGACCAAGCCGATCACCCGCACCCTCGAGCTGGCGGAGATCGTCGCCCGCGTCTCTGGCGGCGTGTTGCCGCACAAGATGCACCCGGCGACCCGCACCTTCCAGGCGCTACGCATCCACGTGAACGACGAGCTTGGCCAGCTGGAGATGGGCCTGCGCGCCGCCGAGCGGCTGCTGGCGCCGCACGGCCGGCTCGCCGTGGTGTCGTTCCATTCGCTGGAAGACCGGATCGTGAAGAATTTCCTGCGCGAACGGGGCGGCATGGCGCCGTCCACGTCGCGCCACCTGCCGGAGCAGCAAGGCCGCCTCGCGCCCAGCTTCGCCCTGACGACGCGTAGCGCGATCAAGCCGACGGACGCCGAGACCGACGCGAATCCCCGGGCGCGCTCGGCCCGCCTGCGCGCCGCCGTCCGCACCGCCAACGATGCCTGGCCCGAAGACGGGAGGCGCGCGGCATGAAGCGCTCCATCACCCTGATCACCCTGTTCGTCTTGATCGTCGTGTCCTACGGCCTCTACAACCTGAAATACGAGGTCGAGGACCTGCAGGATCACGCCAACGGCCTGCGCGCCCAGATGGAAGAGGACCGCCGCGCCATCAAGGTGCTGGAAGCCGAATGGGCCTATCTCAGCCGCCCCGACCGGCTGCAGAAGCTGTCGCAGAAATTCCTCGTGCTGCAGCCCACCGTCGCACGACAGGTCGGCGGCGTCGCCGACCTGCGGCTGAAGCCCATGGACGACATCCTGGCCCCGCAGCCGACGATCGACGCCAGCGGCGTCGCCGCACCGGCCGCACTGCCGCAGTCAGGCCCCGGCACCGCGACTCCGGCTCAGCCCGTCGCTTCTCAACCCGTCGCCGCGCAGCCGGCCGCCGCGCAGTCGCCACTGGTGCCGGTCGCGAATTCAACCGCCGGACCCGCGCCGATGGAGGATGTGCAGTGAGGCATATCACCACCATCGAGTTCGACGGCGTCGGCAAGCGTGCAGTAGACAATGCGCGCGGCCGGGTGCGCGTCGCCATGGCGGTGTTCGCGCTGGCTTTCGCCGCCATCTCGCTGCGCCTCATCGATCTGGGCCTGCTTAGCGGCGAAGCGACCGACAAGCGCGTCATAGCGGCCGCTTTGGATGTGGCACCGCGGGCCGACATCGTCGACCGCAATGGCGTGCTGCTTGCCACCGACCTGACCGCCATTTCGGTCTACGCCCAGATCCCGCGCGTATTGAACGCTCATGATTCCGCGCTCAAGCTCGCCGGTGTCCTGCCCGGTGTCTCCTCCGAGGTGCTGGAGCGCAAATTCGCCTCCGGCTCCAAGTTCATCTGGGTCAAGCGCAAGGTAACGCCCGCCGAGTACGACGCGGTCAACCGCCTGGGCCTTCCCGGCGTCGGCTTCCAGCGCGAGGTCGAGCGGGTCTATCCGCACGGCAACCTTGCCGCCCACATGATCGGCTACACCAATGTCGACGGCCGCGGCCTCGCTGGGGTCGAGCGCTTTTTCGACGAACAGTTGCGCAAGGAAGGCCCGCGCGGCGAGCCGCTGCACCTGGCCCTCGACGTGCGTGTCCAGCATGCGCTGCGCAACGAGATCGCCTCGGCGGTCGAGGAGTTCACCGCTATCGGCGGCGCCGGGCTGGTGCTCGACATCCACACCGGCGAGATCATCGCCATGGTCAGCCTGCCCGACTTCAATCCCAACGAGCCGGGCACGATCGCGAACAACCCCGAGTTGATCAACCGCATGAGCCACGCGGTGTTCGAATGGGGCTCCACCTTCAAGACCTTCACCATGGCCATGGCGCTGGACGAGGGCAAGGCTGGCTTCCGCGACAGCTTCGATGCGACCAACCCGATCCGTATCTCGCGCTTCACCATCAACGACGACCATCCCAAGCACCGTTGGCTCACCGTCCCGGAAATCTTCATGTACTCGTCCAACATCGGCACCGTGAAGATGGCGCTGCAGGTGGGCACCGAGAACCAGAAGGCCTTTCTGGGCAAGCTGGGCTTCTTCGAGCGGCCGCACGTGGAGCTGAAGGAGCGGGGCGCGCCGCTGGTGCCCGCCGAGTGGAAAGAAATCAACACCATGACCATCGCGTTCGGTCATGGCCTGTCGATCACCGGCCTGCAGCTCGCGGCCGGCTACGCCGCGGTTGCGGGCGACGGCATGCTGCACCCGGTCACGGTGCTGAAGAAGCCCGTCGGCTACAAGCCCGAGGGCGAGCGCATCGTGTCGCAGGAAACCGCCTACAAGATCCAGGGCCTGCTGCGCCTCGTGGTGGAGAAGGGCACTGGCCGCCAGGCGGACGCGCCGAGCTACCTGGTCGGCGGCAAGACCGGTACCGCCGAGAAGGCGGGCGGCGGCGGCTACCGCAAGAAATCGCTGGTGTCGTCGTTCGTGTCGGTTTTTCCAGTGATCAATCCCCGCTACGTGACCGTGGTGATGATCGACGAGCCGCATGGCACCAAGAAGACCTATGGCTTCGCCACCGCCGGTTGGACCGCGGCGCCGACCACCAAAAGGGTTATCGAGCGCATCGCTCCCATGCTCGGCGTGCCGCCGAGCGACGTGCCGACCCATCCGGTCACCCACGACATGATGCAGTTCATCCAGCCGGAGGTGCGCTCGTGAGGCTGTCCGACCTCATCGATCGCAACGGCGATGCGGCGCGCATCGACATCCAGGGCTTGTCCTCGGACAGCCGGACGGTGCGCGACGGCTATCTGTTCGCCGCGCTGGCCGGTACCCGCAGCAAGGGTGCGGACTTCGTCACCCAGGCGATCGCCAAGGGCGCCGTCGCCGTGCTGGCCGATCCCGAGGCGGACATCGCCGAGGGCGACATCTACGTCGTCACCGATCCCAATCCGCGCCGCCGGCTCGCCTTGATGGCGGCACGCTTCTTCGGCGGCCAGCCGGAGACGACCGTTGCCGTCACCGGCACCAACGGCAAGAGCTCGGTCGCCGATTTTGTCCGTCAGATATGGGAAGTCCTGGGCCATCGTTCGGCCTCCATGGGCACGCTCGGCGTGCGCGCCAGCGGCATGGCGACGACGCCGACCCTGACCACGCCCGATCCGATCGAAATCCACGCCCGCCTCGCCGACCTGAAGAGGGCCGGCATCGAGCACCTGGCCCTGGAAGCCTCCAGCCATGGCCTCGACCAGCACCGGCTGGACGGCGTGACGCTGAAGGCGGCGGCGTTCACCAACCTGAGCCGCGACCACCTGGACTACCACGCCACCTATGACGACTATTTCCTCGCCAAGCTGCGTCTTTTCGGCGAGCTGCTGCAGCCGGGCTCGGTCGCGGTGCTGAATACCGAGACCCACGTCTATGACGAGCTGGTCGATATCTGCTGGGGCCGCGGCCTGGGCATCCTGACGGTCGGCGACGGCGGCGAACTGCGCGTCGTATCGCGCGAGCGCACCGCCCATGGCCAGGAGCTGGTCGTCGGCTTCGACCACCAGCGCTTCGAGATTTCCCTGCCGCTGATCGGCGACTTCCAGGCCTCGAACGCGCTGGTCGCGGCCGGCCTGGTCATCGCCACCGGCGGCGACCCGGTGCAAACCATCCGGTCGCTCGAGCGGCTCGAGCCCGTTCCCGGCCGTCTGCAGCTCGCCGGCCGCACGCCCGACGGTGCCGCCGTCTACGTGGACTACGCGCACACACCTGACGCGCTGCGGACCCTGCTCGAGACGCTGCGCCCCTACACGAAAGGCAAGCTGCACCTGGTGTTCGGCTGCGGCGGCGACCGCGACAAGGGCAAGCGGCCGATGATGGGCGAGATCGCCCAGCGGCTGGCCGACAGCGTCATCGTCACCGACGACAATCCGCGCGGCGAGGACGCGGCGCAGATCCGCCGCGAGATCCTGGCAGGGTGCCCGGGCGCGCGGGAAATCGCCGACCGGCAGGATGCCATCGACGCGGCAGTCGGCGCCCTGCGCCCTGGCGACGTTCTGGTGCTCGCCGGCAAGGGTCACGAGCAGGGCCAGATCGTCGGCCCGGCCGTGCTGCCGTTCGACGATGTGGACGCTGCCCGCGCGGCGCTCGCCATGGGAGGCGCCCGTGGCTGAGCCGTTGTGGACCGCTGCGCAGATCGCCGCCGCGACCGGCGGAACCGCCAGCGGCGCGTTCGATGTCCATGGCGTCGCCATCGACAGCCGCGAGGTCAACCAGGGCGACCTGTTCGTCGCGCTGAAGGGCGACAGCCAGGATGGCCACAGATACATCGCCGCCGCCCTGCAGCGCGGCGCTTCGGGCGCGCTGGTAGAGCGCGGCGTGGAGATCGCGCCCGGCACGCCGCTCGTCGCCGTCGACGATTGCCTTGCGGGCCTGACCGCGCTGGGCGCAGCGTCCCGTGACCGGATCACCGGCAAGGTCATCGGCGTCACCGGCAGCGTTGGCAAGACCGGCACCAAGACCGCCATCGCCACCGCGCTCGCCCGCAGCGGTGCGACCTATGCCAGCGAGCGCAGCTTCAACAACCATATCGGCGTGCCGCTGACCCTGGCCCGCACACCGGCCACGTCGCGCTACGCAGTGCTCGAAATGGGCATGAACCACGAAGGTGAACTGCGCGCGCTGACTGCCATCGCGCGGCCGCATGTTGCTGTAGTCACCACCATTGCCGAAGTGCACATGGAGTTCTTCGCGTCGCTCGACGCCATCGCCGACGCCAAGGCCGAGATCTTCGAGGGCGTGCAGCCCGGCGGCGCGGCGGTACTCAATCGCGACAACGCCCAGTTCGGCAGGCTCGCCGCCCGTGCCAGAGAAGTCGGTGTCGACCGGATCATCTCGTTCGGCACGGCGCAGGGCTGCGACGTTCGGGCGATCAAGTCGCGGCTGCACGAGGACTGCAGCACAGTGAGCGCCGACGTCATGGGCACGCTGGTAACCTTCAAGATCGGCATTCCCGGCGAGCATTGGGTATCGAACAGCCTGGCGGTGCTGGCCACCGTCGCGGCCGTCGACGCCGACCTGGGCCTGGCCGGACTGTCGCTGGCCGAGATGCAGCCGCCTCGCGGCCGTGGCCGGCGCCACCGCGTGGATTACCGCGATTCCGAGATCATGGTCGTCGACGAGAGCTACAACGCCAGCCCGGTCGCCATGCTGGCCGCCATCAAGGGACTGGGCCAGAGCGTGCCCGGCCGCCGGGGCCGGCGCATCGCCGTGCTCGGCGACATGCGCGAACTGGGCGAGCAGGGTCCGGCGTTGCATGAAAGCCTTCGCCAGCCATTGCGCGACGCGGGCATCGACATCGTCGTCGCCGTCGGCCCGCTGATGCAGGAGATGGCTTCGTCGCTGGGCGGCACGATCCACGTGGTCAACAGCGCCACGGCGCAGGACGCGGTGCGCCAGGTTCTCGACGCCGTCATTCCGGGCGACGTCGTCATGGTCAAGGGCTCGAATGCGATCGGGCTTTCCAGGGTCGTCGACGCGCTGCTGGCCCTCCAGGACCAGCCGGCGCTGCGCCGGGCCACGGGCTAAGGGGGAAAGCCATGCTCTATCATCTGCTCTATCCCCTGGCCGGCGAGATCACGGCGTTCAA
Organism: Candidatus Kuenenia stuttgartensis; assembly: GCA_943329845.2. GTDB lineage: Bacteria > Pseudomonadota > Alphaproteobacteria > SMXS01 > SMXS01 > RI-34. The sequence goes on from CALQFM020000004.1 coordinate 61,541, forward strand.
CGTATTCCGCTACATTACCTTTCGCAGCGGCGGCGCGGTGCTGACGGCGTTGTTCATCTGCCTGATCTTCGGTCCGCGCATCATCAACTGGCTGCGTTCCAAGCAGGGCAAGGGCCAGCCGATCCGTGAGGACGGCCCGCAGAGCCACATCGTCACCAAGCAGGGCACGCCGACCATGGGCGGGTTCCTGATCCTGATCGGCCTGGCGGTCGGTACGCTGTTGTGGGCCGACCTGTCGAACAAATATGTCTGGATCAGCCTCTTCGTCACGGTGGGCTTCGGCGGCGTCGGCTTCATCGACGATTATCTGAAGGTCACCCGCCGCTCCAGCAAGGGCATCGCCGGCAAGATGAAACTGCTGCTGCAGTTCTCCATCGCCGGGCTGGCCGGTGTCGCGGTCAGCCTGCTGTCGACGCCGAACATGGCCAACGAGGTTGCCGTGCCCTTCGCCAAGCATGTGCTTGTCGACCTCAGCATCTACGGCTTCGTGCCGTTCGCCATGCTGGTGATGGTGGGCGCCTCCAACGCTGTCAACCTGACCGACGGCCTCGACGGCCTCGCCACCATGCCGGTGATCATCGCCGCCGCCACCTTCGCGCTGCTGGCGTACCTGGTCGGCTTCGTCACCTTCGCCGACTATCTGCAGATCCACTACGTGCCGGGCGCCAGCGAGCTGGCGGTGTTTCTCGCCGCGCTGATCGGCGCCTGCCTCGGTTTCCTGTGGTTCAACGCGCCGCCCGCCATGGTGTTCATGGGCGACACCGGCAGCCTGGCGCTCGGCGGCGCGCTGGGCTCGGTCGCGGTGATCATCAAGCACGAACTGGTGCTGGTCATCGTCGGCGGCCTGTTCGTGCTGGAGACGGTCTCGGTGATCGTCCAGGTGGTCTCGTTCAAGACCAGGGGCAAGCGGGTGTTCCGCATGGCCCCGCTGCATCATCACTACGAGCAGAAGGGCTGGGCCGAATCCACCATCGTGGTGCGGTTCTGGATCATCTCGCTGGTGCTCGCGCTCATCGGCCTCTCGACCCTGAAGCTGAGGTAGAGGCACGATGATCCCCGTCACCACATATCAGGACCGGGCCGTGGCCGTTTTCGGCCTCGCGCGCAGCGGCATCGCCTCGGCGCGGGCGCTGGCGGCGGGCGGCGCGGCCGTGACGGCGTGGGACGACAATCCGAAGAGCCGTGATCTGGCCGCCGCGGCGGGCGTGGCGCTGGTGCCGTCGGCCGACCTGGACTGGAGCCGTCAGGCGGCGCTGGTGCTCAGCCCTGGTGTACCGCTGACCCATCCCGAACCCCATCCGATCGTCGCCTCGGCGCTGGCGGCGGGGCTGCCGATCATCGGCGACATCGACCTGTTCGCCCAGGCCGAGCCCAGCCTGCCGCGCCACAGCGTCGCGGTGATCACCGGCACCAACGGCAAGTCCACCACCACCGCGCTGCTCGCCCACCTGGTCAAGGCCTGCGGCGGCGCGTCGGTCGCCTGCGGCAACATCGGCACGCCGATCCTCGATCTCGAGCCGCTGCCGGCGGGCGGCGTCTACGTCATCGAGATGTCGTCCTACCAGATCGACCTGACCTTCAACCTCCGGCCCCAGGTCGCAATCCTGCTCAACACCACGCCGGATCATCTGGACCGCCACGGCAGCATGGCCAATTACGTCGCCGTGAAGCGTCGCATCTTCGACTGGCAGGCCCCGGGCGGCGCCGCGATCATCGGCGTTGACGACGACTACGGCCAGGAAGCTGCCGACCGCCTCAGGGCCGCGGGCCGCAAGGTCACGCCGGTCACCGTCATGGGCCGTGCCCACGAGGGCGTCTCGGTGGACGACGCTTGGCTCTACGACGCGGACATCTCATCCGAACCCGTGCTGTCGCTCGCCGGCATCGAAAGCCTGCGCGGCCGCCACAACTGGCAGAACGCCGCCGCCGCCTATGCCGCCGCGCGTGCGCTGGGCTTCGCGCCTGCCGCCATCGAGGCCGGACTGCGCAGCTTCCCGGGCCTCGCGCACCGGCTGGAATATGTCGGTACCGTGGGCGGCGTGCGCTTCATCAACGATTCCAAGGCGACCAACGCCGACGCCACGCAACACGCTCTCGCGGCCTTCCCCAAGGTCCACTGGATTGCCGGCGGCAAGGCCAAGGAGGGCGGCATCGACAGCCTGAAGCCGCTGTTCGGCCGCATCGAGCGCGCCTACCTGATCGGCGAAGCCCAGGAGGCGTTCGCCGAAACCCTCGATGAGGCCGGTGTCGACAACGAGCTCTGCGGCACCATGGACCGGGCCGTCGCCAGCGCCGCGCGCCATGCCGGTGTCGGCGAGGTGGTGCTGCTGTCGCCGGCCTGCGCCTCGTTCGACCAGTACCCGAATTTCGAAGTGCGCGGCGACCATTTCCGCGCGCTCGTCGCCAAACTCGGCTCGGAGGCCTCCGCATCATGACGTTCGGCCGCACCGACAACAGCATCGTCAGCCGCTGGTGGTGGACCGTCGACCGCTGGCTGCTGTCGGCGATCATCCTGCTGATGGCGGCGGGCGTGCTGTTCGCCATGGCGGCCAGCCCGCCCAAGGCGCTGGGCCTGGGCCTGCCGGCGTTTCATTTCGTGATGCGCCAGCTCTATTTCATCCCGCTGGCGCTGGCGCTGCTGATCGGCTTCTCGCTGCTCACGCCGGTGACCACCAGGCGCGTCGCCATCGTTCTGTTCGGCTTCTTCTACCTGTGCACCCTGTCGACCCTGGTGTTCGCGCCGGAGATCAAGGGCTCGCAGCGCTGGCTGTTCCTCGGCGGCATGGCGATCCAGCCCTCCGAGTTCCTCAAGCCCATGTTCATCGTCACCAGCGCCTGGATGTTCGCCCAGACCAAGCGCAAGGAAGGGTTCCCCGGCACCGCCATCGCCATCCTGCTGTGCTGCATCGTCATGGGCACGCTGCTGCTGCAACCCGATTTCGGCCAGACGATCCTGACCTTCGTCGTCTGGGGCGCCATATTCTTCCTCGCCGGACTGCCTATGTTCATGATCTGCGTGCTCGCGGTCTGCGGCGTGGCCGCGGTGATCGGCGCCTATCTGCTGCTGCCGCACGTGGCCAGCCGCATCGACCGCTTCCTCGATCCGGCGTCGGGCGACAGCTACCAGGTCAACACCGCCATGGACGCGTTCACCGCGGGCGGGTTCTTTGGCCGCGGCCCGGGCGAGGGCGTGGTCAAGCGCATCCTGCCCGACGCCCACACCGACTTCATCTTCGCGGTGATCGGCGAGGAGTTCGGGCTGATCGCCTGCCTGATCATCGTCATGGTGTTCGCCTTCGTGGTGATGCGGGGCTTCCTCAAAGTGATGCGCGAGGAGGATCCGTTCCTGTTCCTCGCCAGCGCCGGCCTGACGATCCTGTTCGGCCTGCAGGCGATCATCAACATCTGCGTGAACATCCAGCTGATGCCCGCCAAGGGCATGACCCTGCCGTTCGTGTCGTATGGCGGTTCGTCGCTGCTCTCCATGGCGATGACCATGGGCATGCTGCTGTGCTTCACCCGCCGCAACCACTACGGCTCAATGGGGAGGCCGTCGCCATGATCGCACGCCCCCCGCGCATCGTCCTCGCCGCCGGCGGAACCGGCGGCCACATGTTTCCGGCGCTGGCCGTCGCCGAGGTGCTGAAGCGCCGCGGCATCGAACCGGTGCTGGTGACCGACGACCGGGGCGAGCGCTACGCGGCGCCGTTCGGCGACATCGAAAAGCACATCCTGCCCGCCGCGAACGTGACGCGCGGCAAGATCTCCGGCGCGGTCAACCTGGTGCGCGCCACCTTGGCCGCCCGCACGCTGTTCGCCGACATGCGGCCGGTGGCGGTGATGGGCCTCGGCGGCTATGCGACGCTGCCGGCGCTGATCGCCGCGCGGTTGCGCGGCATCCCGACCTGCATCCACGAGCAGAACGCCGTGCTGGGCCGGGTCAACCGGCTGTCGGCCGGGTTCATCGACCGCATCGCCCTGTCCTTCGCCGACACGCAGCGCCTCGATCCCAGGCACCGCGCCAAGTCGGTCGTCACCGGCAATCCGGTGCGCGCCGAAGTGGTCGCGCTCGCTGACGCGGCCTATGCGCCACCGGCAGCCGACGGCCCGGTGCGCCTGCTGGTGCTGGGCGGCAGCCAGGGTGCCTCGGTGCTGAGCGACGTGGTGCCGCCCGCGCTTGCCTGCCTGCCGGAGGATATCCGCGTGCGGCTGCAGGTCACCCAGCAGTGCCGTCCGGAAGACATCGACGGCGTCCGCGACCTCTATGCCCGCAAGTCCATCGCCAATGAACTGGCGCCGTTCTTCACCGACGTGGCCGCACGCTTGGTGTCGTGCCATCTGGTCATCGCCCGCGCCGGCGCCTCGACCATCAGCGAGCTGGAAGTGACCGGCCGTCCTTCCATCCTGGTGCCGCTGCCGGGCGCCATGGACGACCACCAGACCGCGAATGCAGCGTCGCTGGCCGCCGCCGGCGGCGCCTGGGTGATCGCACAGCCCGGCTTTACCGCCGACGAAGTCTCGGGACGCATCGAGGCGCTGGTGCGCGATCCCGACGCGCTTTCGGTCGCCTCGGCCGCCGCGCGCGGCCGGGCCAGGCTCGACGCCGCCGAGCGGATCGCCGACCTGGTGCTCGACCTCGCCAACCAGCGGCTCGACAGCCGTGCCGGCGAAGCCGTGGCTGTTGCTGCCGATGAGCGCACCCTTTCCCGCGAATGGAGGGCAGCGTGAGGAAGCCGCTTCCGTTCGACATCGGCACCATCCATTTCGTCGGCATCGGCGGCATCGGCATGAGCGGCATCGCCGAGGTGATGCGCAACCTTGGCTACAGCGTGCGCGGCTCCGATCTGTCCGAGAACGCCAACGTCAAGCGGCTGCGTGGCCTGGGCATCGACATCGCCATCGGCCATGCGGCGGAGAACATCGCCGACGCCAGCGTCGTGGTGATCTCCAGCGCCGTGAAGCGCGACAACCCGGAAGTGGTCGCCGCCCGCGAGAAGCTGATCCCGGTCGTGCGCCGCGCGGAAATGCTGGCCGAACTGATGCGCCTGAAGTGGTGCATCTCCATCGCCGGCACCCACGGCAAGACCACGACCACGTCGATGATCGCCGCCGTGCTCGACGCCGCGGCGCTGGATCCGACCGTGATCAATGGCGGCATCATCAATGCCTATGGGACCAATGCGCGCCTGGGCGAGGGCGAGTGGATGGTGGTCGAAGCCGACGAGTCCGACGGCACCTTCGTCAAGCTGCCGGCCATGCTCGCCGTCGTCACCAACATCGATCCCGAGCACATGGAGCATTACGGCACATTCGATGCGCTGCGCGACGCCTTCAAGCAGTTCGTCGAGCGCACGCCGTTCTACGGCAGCGCCATCCTGTGTATCGACCATCCGGAAGTGCAGACCCTGGTCGGCCGCATCTCCGACCGCCGCGTCGTCACCTACGGCATGAGCGCCCAGGCCGACGTGCGGGCGCGCAACGTGTCCTATACCGAGGGCGTCGCGCAGTTCGACGTCGAGATCGCCGACCGCAAGAAGAACGAGACACGGCGCATCGAGGGCCTCAGCCTGCCTATGCCTGGGCGCCACAACGTGGTCAACTCGCTGGCCGCCGTCTCGGCCGCCATGATCTTGGGCCTGCCCGACGACGCGGTGCGCACCGCGTTCTCCAATTTCGCCGGCGTCGGCCGCCGCTTCACCAAGGTGGGCGAGGTCGGCGGCTATACCATCATCGACGATTACGGCCACCACCCGGTCGAAATTGCCGCCGTGCTCGCCGCCGCGCGCGAGGCCTATCGCGGCCGGGTGATCGCCATCGTCCAGCCGCACCGCTACACCCGCCTGCAGAACCTGTTCGAGGGCTTCTCGACCTGTTTCAACGACGCCGACGCGGTGGTCATCACCGACGTCTATCCGGCCGGCGAGGCGCCGATCCCGGGCATTGGCGGCAAGGAGCTGGCCGACGGCATCCGCACCCGAGGGCACCGCGACGTGCGCCATATCGTCGGCGAGGCCGAGCTGGCCGAGACCGTCGCGTCGCTCGCGGTATCTGGCGACGTGGTGGTCTGCATGGGCGCCGGCAGCATCTCGGCGTGGGCCAACGCCCTGCCGAAGCGGCTGGAAGGAGTGGCCGCATGATGGCCGCCGCACTGAAGCGCGACAGCCTGATCGACCGCCTGCCTTCGGTGCGCGGAACCTATGAGGAAGGCGTGCCGCTCGCCAACCTGACCTGGTTCCGGGTCGGCGGTCCGGCAGAAGTGCTGTTCCGCCCGGCCGACGAGGACGACCTGGGCGCATTCCTCTCGGGACGTCCGGCCGACGTGCCCTATACGGTGATCGGCGTCGGCTCCAACCTGCTGGTGCGCGACGGCGGCGTGCGCGGCGTGGTCATCCGCCTCAGCCGCGCCTTCGCCCGGGTTTCGGTGACGGGCACGAAAGTCACCGCCGGCGCCTCGGCGCCCGATGTCAACGTTGCCCTCGCCGCCCGCGACGCCGGGCTGGCCGGCCTGGAATTCCTGCGCGGCGTCCCCGGCACCATCGGCGGCGCGGTGAAGATGAACGCGGGCGCCTATGGCAGCGAGCTGGCCAACGTATTCACCGAGGCGGTCGCCTATTCGCCGGATGGCGAATGCCATGTGCTGACTGCCTTCGACCTGTCGTTCACCTATCGCCACAGCGCGCTGCCGGACAGCTGGATCGTCACCTCGGCCACCTTGCGCGGAACCCCCGACGATCCGGCCGCTATCGCGCGGCGCATGGAGGACATCTCCGACCGGCGCGACGCCACCCAGCCCAAGTCGCGCACCGGCGGCAGCACCTTCAAGAACCCGGCCGGCGAGAAGGCTTGGCAGCTCATCGACAAGGCTGGCTGCCGCGGATTTCGGGTCGGCGGCGCCCAGATGTCCGAGCTGCACTGCAACTTCATCATCAACACCGGCGACGCCACCGCCCACGACATCGAGACCCTGGGCGAGGAAGTGCGCCGCCGGGTGCTGGAGAATTCCGGCGTCAGCCTGGAATGGGAAATCAAGCGCATCGGCGAGCCCGCAGGAGGCGCTTCATGAAGCCTCATGTGGCGGTGATCAAGGGTGGCTGGTCCGCCGAGCGGGAAGTGTCGCTGGTGTCCGGTGGCGCGGCGGCGAAGGCTCTTGCGGCGCGCGGCTACAAGGTCACCGAAATCGACGCCGGCCATGATCTGGCGCACAAGCTGGCCGAAGTGAGGCCCGACGTGGTCTTCAACGGTCTCCACGGCCGCTGGGGCGAGGACGGCTGCGTCCAGGGCATCCTGGAGGTGCTGGAGATTCCCTATACCCATTCGGGCGTCATGGCCTCGTCGGTCGCCATGAACAAGCCGATGGCCAAGCGTGTCTGCGCCGCGGCCGGTGTGCCGGTGGCCGAGGACAAGGTCGTCGCTTCGAAAGATCTGTTCAGGGCCGATCCCCTGCCGCGTCCCTTCGTCGTCAAGCCGCTGGACGAGGGCTCGAGCGTCGGCGTCGTCATCATGAAGCCAGGCGACAACACCTTCACGCCGGACATGGATGGACCGTGGCGCCAGAACGCGCAGGTCATGGTCGAGCGCTACATCGCCGGCCGCGAGTTGACCTGTGCGGTGATCGGCGACCGCGCGACCAAGGGCGTCACCGAACTGCGGCCCAAGCGCGGTTTCTACGATTACGAGGCCAAGTACAGCGACGGGGTCACCGAGCACCTGATCCCCGCGCCGGTGCCGCCAAAAGTCTACGAACAGGTCCGCGAACTTGCCCTGGCCGCGCACCGCGCGCTGGGCTGTCGCGGCGTGAGCCGGGCCGACTTCCGTTACGACGACACCGAGGACGGCACGGGCGAGCTGATCCTGCTGGAGGTCAACACCCAGCCCGGCATGACGCCGCTGTCCCTGGTGCCGGAGATGGCGGCCTACGAGGGCATGTCGTTCGAGGATCTCGTGGTGTGGATGGTGGAGGACGCGTCATGTCGTCGCTGAACCCTGGACGCATCATGCCCGGCATCCGCGACATGGCCATGCCGAAGCGCGGCGAGAAGATCAAGCGTGGCAGCCGGCCGCAGATGACCGACCGCGAGGCGCAGGCCGCCTCGTTCATCCACCGCCGCCGCATGCAGCGCGTCCGCCGGATCAGCGCCATCGTGGGCGGCACCATCATCGCCGTCGGCAGCCTGTGGATGTGGACAGCGGGCACGTTCGCGGCGATCGCGGAGGCCGCGCCGACCATGGTGCCCAGCATCTCGGACCTGTCGGGACTGACGGTCAACCAGATCGACGTGTCCGGCATCAAGAGCCTGGAGCCCGAGGAGATCATCATCGCCTCTGGTGTCGAGGACGGCCAGAAGATCGGCGACATCGACCTCGACGTGGTGCGCGAGCGCGTGGAATCGGTGGGTTGGGTGCGGACCGCGCGGGTCTCGCGCATCCTGCCGGGCACGATCCAGATCGCCGTGTCCGAGCGCACGCCCTACGCCTTCTGGCAGCAGAAGCGCAAGTTGCGCCTGATCGACCGCGAGGGCGTCGAGATCACCCAGAAGGATCTGGTCCATTTCGCCAGGCTGCCGCTCGTCGTCGGCGAGGGCGCGCCGAAATACGCGAAAGCCCTGTTCGACGTCATGGAAAGCGAGCCGGCGCTGGCGGCGAGGGTCAAGGCAGCGGTGCGCGTCGGCGACCGGCGCTGGGATCTGCATTTCGACAACGGCTCCATCGTCAGGCTGCCGGAGAACGGCGCGGACACGGCGTGGTATCGGCTTGCCGCGATGGAGAAAGCTGAAGGACTCCTGGAGCGCGACATCGTCTCGGTCGACATGCGGCTTGGGGACCGTACCACGGTCCGCCTGACGTCCGAGGCGGCGCAGGCGAAACGGGACGAGGAGGCCGCGGCGGCGAAAGCGGCCAAGGCGCTCAAGGACAACAACAAGGGCTAGAGGAGGCACAACGGATGTCGTCGGGTAAAGGTGGGTTGGTTGCAGCGCTCGACATCGGGTCGACGAAGATTTGTTGCTTCATCGCCCGCGTGGACGATGACGGCGGCATCAAGGTCGAGGGCATCGGGCACCAGGTATCCGAAGGCATGCGCTGTGGCGCGGTCGTCGACATCGAGGCCGTGGAGTCTTCTGTCCGCGCCGCCGCCGACGCGGCCGAACGCATGTCGGGCGAGACCATCCGCCGGGCCTTTGTCAACGTCTCCAGCGGCTTCCCGAACTCGGAAGCGATCCATGTGGAGGTGAAGATCGCCGGCCACCAGGTGGGCGAGAACGATATCCGCCATGCCCTCGATGAGGCCCGCCGCAAGGCCGAGCTGCTCGAGCGCGAGGTGCTTCACACCATTCCGGTCACCTATGCCATCGACGGCTCGCGCGGCATCCGCGATCCGCGCGGCATGTATGGCGACCGCCTCGGCGTCGACATCCACGTCGTGACCGCCGCCAGCGGCCCGCTGCGCAACCTCCAGCTCTGCATGGAGCGCGGCCATCTCGGGATCGCCGGGCTCTGCGTGTCGCCCTATGCCTCGGGCCTGGCCTGCCTGGTCGAGGACGAGCGCCAGATGGGCGTCACCGTCATCGACATGGGCGGCGGCACGACCACCATCGCCGTCTTCATGGAGGATGCGCTGGTCTACACCGATGTGGTGCCGATCGGCGGCCAGCACATCACCAACGATATCGCCCGCGGCCTGCTGACTCCCATCGCCGACGCCGAGCGGCTCAAGACCCTGCATGGCAGCGCGCTGCGTGGGTCGTCGGACGACCGCGAGATGATCAACATCTCCCAGATGGGCGAGGCCGAGCGCGACCATACCCAGAGCGTGCCGCGCTCCATGCTCACCGGCATCATCCAGCCCCGCGTCGAGGAGATCTTCGAGGCGGTGCACGAGCGGCTGATCTCGTCGGGCTTCGACCAGGTCGCCGGCAAGCGCGTCGTCCTCACCGGCGGCGGCAGCCAGCTCCAGGGCGCGCGCGAGCTCGCCACCCGCATTCTCGATAAACAGGTCCGCCTGGGCCGTCCGCTGCGCGTGGACGGGCTCGCCGAGGCAACCGTCGGACCAGCTTTTGCCACCTGTGCAGGTTTGTTGGCCTACGCGGCACAGGGGTTTGTCCGCAAGGGCACCATGACCACGACCACCATGCTGGCTCCGACGGAGTCCAGAAGCACCATGGCGCGCGTAAGCCAATGGATTCGCGAGAACTTCTAACCGGGCATCCCCCAGCCCAAGGAGACCGAAAATGGCTATATCCCTGAGTACACCGGCGATCACGGAGCTCAAGCCCAAGATTCTCGTCGTCGGCGTCGGTGGCGCCGGCGGCAATGCCGTCAACAACATGATCCGATCGAGGCTCGAAGGCGTCGAGTTCGTCGTCGCAAACACCGACGCACAGGCCCTCAGCAACTCGGAATGCGAGCGTCGCATCCAGCTCGGCGTGCAGATCACGCAGGGCCTGGGCGCGGGCGCCCGTCCCGACATTGGCGCTGCCGCCGCGCAGGAAGCCATCGACTATTTGCGGGAGCCCCTCGCGGGCGCCCACATGGCGTTTATTACGGCCGGCATGGGGGGTGGCACTGGGACCGGTGCCGCCCCCGTCATTGCCCGGATGGCGCGCGAGCAGGGCATCCTGACCATCGGCGTCGTCACCAAGCCGTTCCAGTTCGAGGGCTCCCGCCGCATGACGATCGCGGAAGAGGGCATCGAGGAACTGCAGAAATACGTCGACACCCTGATCATCATCCCGAACCAGAACCTGTTCCGCCTGGCGAACGAGAAGACCACCTTCGCCGACGCCTTCAACATGGCGGACAACGTGCTGCATTCGGGCGTGCGCGGCATCACCGACCTGATGGTGATGCCCGGCCTGATCAATCTCGACTTCGCCGACGTTCGCACGGTGATGATGGAGATGGGCAAGGCGATGATGGGCACCGGCGAGGCCGAGGGCGACACCCGCGCCATCGAGGCCGCCGAGGCCGCCATCAACAACCCGCTGCTCGACGAAGTGTCGATGAAGGGCGCCCACGGCGTGCTCATCAACATCACCGGCGGCATGGACCTGACCCTGTTCGAGGTCGATGAAGCGGCCAACCGCATCCGCAGCGAAGTGGATCCGGACGCCAACATCATCGTCGGCTCGACCTTCAACGAGGCCATGAACGGCAAGATGCGCGTGTCGGTGTTCGCCACGGGCATCGAGGCCGAGCAGGCCGCCCGCGCCTCGAGCACCACCGTCATGTCTTTCCCGAGCATCCCGGCCCAGCCGCGGACCGTGGGCGGCTACAACGGCGGCGCCGCTACCGCCGCCGTGCTGCATGCTCCGGGACGGGTCGCCCCCGCCGCGGCGCCTGCCATGCCCGCCATGATGTCGGCCGCTCCGCTGGTCGCACCGATGGCCGAGCCGGTCGCCGTCGCGGAACCGGAGGAGGAGTTGCTGACACTCGACGTCGCCGACATGGTGGCCGAGGAGCCGGCGATGCCGCGCCCGTCAGACATCGCCCCCGCCCGTGAAGCGGCCAGCGCCGAAATGCCGCTCCGTCCGGCCCCGCGCGACGCCGACGCGTTCTTCGCGCCGCCGAAGCCCATGGAGCCGGAACGGCCCGCCGCCAACGAGCCGCGCTTTACCACGCGTCCCGATCCCTTCGCCGAAGCGGCCATGGCCAATGGCGCGGCTCCCGCGGCGTCGAAGCCCAGCCTGTTCGAGCGGATGACCGGCCGCGGCAAGAAGCCGGAACCGGTCGCCGATCGCGGCGGGCCGCGCATCACCCGCGAGGAAGCACCGATGACCCTGCGCAACGCCGGGCCGCGGAGCGACGGCGCGGGCGGTTCGGGTGCCGAGGACCAGATCGACATACCGGCGTTCCTGCGCCGGCAGGCGAACTGACCAGACGGGGGAAACCTGTTCCGGGCAAACAAGGACAAGCGGACATCGGATGGCTTGCTTATCTCCTTCTAGGCTCCTTAGAATGCGCGTCTTCGCGGATTTTGACGGGGTCGGGTGTTCGTGCTAAGCAGCCCACCGGTGTCGGTAAGCCCAAGACGACCTTGTGAGCCTGGAAAGGTGCCTGTGTGACCGTTGATCGCGTTCGACCTGGATTCCTGATGCCCCTGTCGGTCTCCCGGGGGCTGAAGTCCGCCAGGCTCAAGATTGCTGTGGCCGCCGTTGTGCTTGCGGCGACCCTCAGCGCCTGCGGCGGTGACAAGATCGAATACGCCGACGCCGACGTTGGCACCCTCTACAATAAGGCCCACGAGTTCATGGCGGCGGGCCAGTACCGGTTCGCCGCCGTGATGTTCGACGAGGTCGAGCGCCAGCACCCCTATTCGGTGTGGGCGCGCCGGGCGACCCTGATGTCGGCCTACAACCACTACCTGTCGAACGACTACGACTCGTCGATTCTCGCCTCCCAGCGCTTCCTGGCGCTGCATCCCGGCAACCGTGACGCGCCCTATGCCTATTATCTGGTCGCCATTTCCTACTACGAGCAGATCTCGGACGTGGGCCGCGACCAGAAGGCGACCCAGCAGGCGCTCGACGCGCTGAACGAGGTGATCCGCCGTTTCCCGGGCACCGACTACGCCGAGGACGCCAAGCTCAAGGTCGAGCTGACCATGGACCATCTCGCCGGCAAGGAGATGACCATCGGCCGATTCTACATGACCCAGACCGAGTACATCGCCGGCATCTCGCGCTTCCGCAAGGTGGTCAAGGACTTCCAGACCACCAGCCAGGTGCCCGAGGCGCTACACCGCCTGGTGGAGTGCTATCTGGCAGTCGGTCTGAATCTGGAAGCGCAGAAGGCAACTGCGGTCCTCGGCTATAATTTCCCCGACAGCAAGTGGTTCCAGTACAGTTACGACCTGCTTGAGGGCAAGGGCCTGGAACCCTTGGACCTGCCCGAGGACAAGGGACCACATGGCGGCGCGGGCAACTTCTTCGAATGGCTCTTCTGATTCGCTCCTGACCGCCTTGGGTCGGATCCGGGACGGCGCATGCTGACCGCGCTGGCCATCCAGAACATCGTCCTGATCGACCAGGTATCGCTGGAATTCCAGCGCGGGCTCAGCGTGCTTACCGGCGAGACCGGCGCGGGCAAGTCGATCCTGCTCGATTCTCTCGGCCTGGTGACGGGCGAGCGCGCCGACAGCGCCCTGGTGCGCACCGGCAGCGCGGGCGGAACGGTCACCGCCGAATTCGACATTCCCGACTCGCATCCGGTTCATGCCGTGCTCGCCGAGCAGGGCCTGGCCGACGAGGGCCGCGAGTTGCGCCTGCGCCGTCAACTCGGCGCGGACGGCAGGAGCCGGGCCTTCGTCAACGATCAGCCGGTCGGCGTCGGCCTGCTGGCGCGGATCGGCGGCCTCCTGGTGGAAATCCACGGCCAGCAAGGCCAGCTCGGCCTGCTCAATCCCGCCAATCACCGGGCGTTGCTCGATACCTTCGGCGGCCTGCTGCCGCGCCTCGCCGGGGTGCAGGCGGCGTATCAGGCCTTCAGGGAAACCCAGGCCGCCGTCCAGGAGGCCCGGGACCGTCTGGCAAGGGCGCGGGCCGACGAGGACTATCTTCGTCATGCCGCCGATGAATTGTCCGTTCTCGACCCGAAGCCCGGCGAGGAAGCGGAACTGGCCGAAAGCCGGACCCTGATGATGCATGGCGAGCAGATCGCCGGCGAACTCACCGAGGCGCTGGCCGTGGTCTCCGGTGACGGCGGCGCCGAAGCCAGCCTGCGGGTGGCCATGCGGCGGCTGGAACGGGTGGCTGACAAGGCGGGCGGACGGCTCGATCCGGTGATCGAGGCCCTGAATCGGGGCTTCACGGAAATCGAGGAGGCGTCGCGGTCGCTGGAAGGCGTCGCCCGTGACCTGGAATTCGACCCGCGCCTGCTGGAACGCGCCGAGGAGCGGCTGTTCGCGCTGCGCGCCGCCGCACGCAAACACAATTGCACCGTCGAGGAGTTGCCGGCCATCCGCGCTGCACTGGTCGAACAGATACAGGCGCTGGAGACCGGTGAACAAGGACTGGCTGGGCTGGAACAGGCACTCAGGCACGCCGAGGAGGACTACGTCGCCAAGGCCGAGGCGCTGGGCGCGTTGCGCGCGGCTGCGGCCGGGACGCTCGATGCGGCGGTGATGGCCGAACTGCCGCCGCTGAAGCTCGACCGGGCCACCTTCCGCACGGCGGTGACCCGGCTGCCGCGCGAACGCTGGGCGAGCCATGGCGCGGACGAGGTGCAGTTCGAGGTTGCGACCAACCCCGGCTCGGCCATGGGCCCGCTGTCGAAGATCGCCTCGGGCGGCGAGCTGTCGCGCTTCGCGCTGGCGCTCAAGGTGGTGCTGGCCGAAGCCGACAGCACGACGACGCTTATCTTCGACGAGATCGACCAGGGCGTTGGCGGCGCGGTGGCCGCCGCCGTGGGCGAGCGGCTGGCGCGGCTGAGCGACGGCGCGCAGGTGCTGGTCGTCACCCATTCGCCGCAAGTGGCGGCGCGCGGCAGCACCCATCTGCGGGTCGGCAAGACCGTCGAGGGCGACGTGACGCTGACTCGGGTCGAGGCGCTGGCGCCCGACGAACGGCGCGAGGAGATCGCCCGGATGCTCGCGGGCGCTAGGATCACCGATGAGGCGCGCGCTGCGGCGAAGCGCCTGCTGGACGGCGCGGAGGGGTAATGGAACAGCCGGTCGAGGACATGACCCTCGAGGAGGCGGGCGCCGAGCACGAGCGTCTCGTGGGGGAAATCCGCAGGAACGACGAGCTCTACTACAACAGGGATGCGCCAGCTCTCTCCGACGCCGATTACGACGCGTTGCGCAAGCGGCTGCTCGCCATCGAGGCGAAGTACCCGGAACTGATCACGCCCGACAGCCCGAGCCAGAAGGTCGGCACGGCACCGTCAGCGGGCTTCTCCAAGGTGCGGCATGCGCTGCCCATGCTGTCGCTCAACAATGCGTTCGAGGACGGAGACGTCCAGGACTTCATTGACCGGGTACGGCGCTTCCTGGGACTGCCTGCCGAGCAGGCGGTGGAGATCCTCGCCGAGCCCAAGATCGACGGCCTGTCCTGCTCGGTACGCTACGAGAAAGGCAAGCTGGTGCTGGCGGCCACCCGCGGCGACGGACAGGAGGGCGAGGACGTTACCGCCAATGTCCGTACCATCGACGATATTCCCAACACGCTGACGGGCAAGGGCTGGCCCGAAGTGTTCGAGGTGCGCGGCGAGATCTACATGACCAAGCCGGATTTCCTGAAGCTGAACGAGGTCCAGGAAGCGGCCGGCAAGGCGCGCTATGCCAATCCGCGCAATTCGGCCGCGGGTTCGCTGCGCCAGCTGGACTCCGAGATCACCCGCTCGCGCCGGTTGCGCTTTTTTGCTTGGGGTTGGGGCGAGGTGTCGGCGACATCCTCCGAGCGGCAGAGCGGCATGATGGCGCAGATCGCGTCCTGGGGCTTCGTGGTCAATCCGGAGCTTGAAGTCTGCGATTCCGTCGAGCAGGCGCTGGGCGTCTATCACCGGATTGGCGAAATTCGCGCCTCGCTGCCCTACGACATAGACGGAGTGGTCTATAAGGTCGATCGCCTCGACTGGCAGGAGCGGCTCGGCATGGTCAGCCGTGCGCCGCGCTGGGCCATCGCCCACAAGTTCCCCGCCGAGCAGGCGCAGACCGTGCTGCACAATATAGACATACAGGTGGGTCGAACCGGGGCCTTGACGCCGGTCGCCAAGCTGGAGCCGGTTACTGTCGGCGGCGTCGTGGTGCAGAACGCCACCCTGCACAACGAGGACGAAATCCGGCGCAAGGACATCCGCGAGGGTGACACCGTGATCATCCAGCGCGCCGGCGACGTGATTCCGCAGGTGGTCGCCGTGGTGATCGACAAGCGGCCCAGGGATGCGAAGGAATTCGAGTTTCCCACCGTTTGCCCCGTGTGCGGCTCCCACGCCGAGCGCGAGGAGGGCGAGGCGGTGCGACGCTGCACCGGCGGCCTGATCTGCGAGGCGCAGCGCAAGGAGCGGCTGCGGCATTTCGTGTCGCGGGACGCCTTCGACATCGAGGGGCTTGGCGAGAAGCAGATCGCCGCGTTCTGGCACGACAGGCGCATCGACAGCCCGGCCGACATCTTCCGGCTCGCCGAAATCGAGAAGACATCGGACAGGCCGCTCGAGGCGACTGAAGGCTGGGGCAAGACCTCGGTCGCCAATCTGTTCGCCGCCATCGACGCGCGACGCCATATCGGCCTCGACCGGTTCCTCTATGCGCTGGGCATCCGCCACATCGGGCAGGAGAACGCCCGGCTGCTGGCGCGCCATTACCTGACGATGGCGGCGCTGAAGGAGGCGATGGCGGCGGCGCAGGACCCCGAGAGCGAGGCCCGGCGCGACCTGCTCGACATCGACGGCATCGGGCCCAAGGTCGCAGCGGCGCTGCTCGATTTCTTCGGCGAGGCGCTCAATCTGGCGGTGGTCGACGACCTGCTGTCGGAGGTGACCGTCACCGACTTCGAGCCACCCAGGATGGACACCTCCATCGCCGGCAAGACCCTGGTGTTCACCGGCACGCTGGAGAAGATGAGCCGCGACGAGGCCAAGGCCCGCGCCCAGGCCATGGGCGCCAAGGTCGCCGGCTCGGTGTCGAAGAAGACCGACCTGGTGATCGCCGGGCCGGGCGCCGGCTCGAAGCTGGCGCAGGCGCAGGCGCTGGGCGTGGTGGTCATCGACGAGGACGCCTGGATCGAGATGGCGGGGCTGTAGGCCCAGGCCGCCCATGTGCTATCGTCCCTGACGCGCCGAAGCAGCGCCCGACGGCACTGAACCGCTCATGGAGGCACCATGCCGGATATCGCCATGTGCATGGACAATGCGTGTCCCAGCGCCGCCCGCTGCTGGCGCCATGAAGCGCCGTCCGATGGCGACATGCAGACCTATGGCTTCTTCCGGCGTGGTGAAAGCGACGCCAGGTGCCATGCCTTCTGGCCGATGGAGCCCCTCGGCGATGATCTCAGGCCAGGGTGACCGGCGGGAACGTCCCGCGGTTGCATTGAGGCGTCACGCCTTCCCCAGCACCAGCGTCACCCATTCGCCCACCGGATAACGGCGCAACAGACGCATTCCCCTGTGACGATAGGCGGCAAACACGCCCGCCTCCTGCTGCCTCAGGAAGCCGGACAGCACCAGCGTGCCGCCGGGCTCGAGCGCGGCGGTCAGGTCGGCGGCAAGCTGGACAAGCGGCTTGGCCAGGATGTTGGCGGTGATCAGGTCGTAGGGACCGCGCTCGCGGATCGCGGGATGGTGCAGGCCGACGGCCGTTACCACGTCGATGCGGCCGCCCACGCCGTTGTCCCTGGCGTTGGCGATGGCGATCTTCACCGCCTCCGGGTCGATGTCGCTGGCCAGCACCCGGCACGGCCAGGCCTTCGCCATGGCCATTGCGAGGATGCCGCTGCCCGAGCCCACGTCGAGCGGGTTGCGGGCGGTGCCGGTGCGGGCGAGCGCGTCGAGGGCGCGCAGGCAGCCGGCGGTCGTTTCGTGCTGGCCGGTGCCGAACGCCATGCCCGCGTCGATCAGGATGGCGTAGCGGTCGAGTGCCGGCTTCGGGTGGTGGCTGCCATGGACGTAGAAGCGCCCGGCGCTCACGGGCTGGTGGTGCTTCAGAGATTCGGCGACCCAGTCGACCGGCTCCAGCTCGGTGACCTTCACCTTGACGCTGTCGGCGCCCTGTTCGGCAAGGGCCTTGTTGAGCCGGCGGCTCAGCACCGATCCGCTGACCGGCTCGTCCACCACCACCGCGACGCCCCAGAGCTGGTCGCCGGTGATCTCGAAGCTCATCACGACCGGCGGATCGTCCTCCGAGCCCAGCGTAGCGAAAAAACCTTCCACGATGGGCACGGCCGATTTCGGCACCTCCACATGCACCTGCCACGACACGGCGTCGGTCATTTGGCGGGCTCCACGAAGGAATCCAGCACCCGCTTGGTGCCGGCTTTGTCGAACTCGATCTCCAGCTTGTTGCCTTCCACGTCGATGATGCTGCCGTAGCCGAATTTCTGGTGGAACACCCGCTCGCCAACGGCGAAGTGCGACGGCGCGGCCGCGCTGACCATGATCCTGTCGGCCTTGGCGATGATGGTTGGTTGCGCCCGCTGTGCCGCCGCCCGCCGCTCGCCCAGCGACCGATAGTCGCCGCTGGAGAAACCGCCGCCAGAGTCGGTCGAACGCGGCACGCCGCCGCCATAGGCGTTGTAGCTCTGGTAGTCGTAACGGTTGCCCTGGTAGAGGCCTGGCGCGGCCTCCCGCTCCACGTGGCTTTCAGGTAACTCTTCGATGAACCGCGACGGCAGCGAGGACTGGTACTGGTTGTAGATGCGGCGGTTGGCCGCGGCGCTGATGAAGGCGCGCTCGCGGGCGCGGGTGATGCCCACATAGGCGAGCCGCCGCTCCTCCTCGAGCCCGGCATTGCCGCTCTCGTCCAGCGTCCGCTGGCTCGGGAACACGCCTTCCTCCCAGCCGGGCAAGAATACGGCGCGGAACTCCAGGCCCTTGGCGCTGTGCAGGGTCATGACGTTGACCTTGTCGTCGTCGGCCATCTCGTCGACGCTGGTCGCCAGCGACACGTGCTCCAGGTATCCGCCCAGATTCTCGAACGGCTCCATGGCGCGCACCAGCTCCTGCAGATTGTCGAGCCGGCCGGGCGCCTCGATGGAGCGGTCGAGCTGCCACATCTCGGTGTAGCCTGACTCGTCGAGGATCATCTCGGCCAGTTCCACATGGGGAATGCTGTCGAGCAGCTTGCGCCAGCGCGAGAAGTTCTCGACCAGATCGCGCAGCGCGGCGCGGGTCTTGGGGCGCTGATCCTCGCTCTCCGCCAGCATGCCGGCGGCGGCGATCATCGGCACGGCATGAGCGCGCTGGATATCGTGCATGGCGCGGATCGTCACGTCGCCCAGGCCACGCTTGGGCACGTTGACGATGCGCTCGAACGCCAGGTCGTCGTCGGGCTGGTGCACCACGCGCAGATAGGCTAGCGCGTCGCGAATCTCCTGCCGCTCGTAGAACTTCAGGCCGCCCAGCACCCGGTACGGGACGCCGATGGTCATGAAGCGCTCCTCGAACTCGCGGGTCTGGAAACCGGCGCGGACCAGTACGGCCATGTGATTGTAGTGCATGCCCTTGCGGTGCAGGTCCTCGATGGTGTCGCCGACAACGCGGGCTTCTTCCTCGCTGTCCCAGACGCCGGTGATCCTGATCTTCTCGCCGGTGTCGACGTCGGTCCACAGGGTCTTGCCGAGGCGTCCTGCGTTGGCGGCGATCAGGCCGGAGGCCGCGCCCAGAATGTGCGGCGTCGACCGGTAGTTCTGTTCGAGCCGGATGATCTTCGCGCCGGGAAAATCCTTCTCGAAGCGCAGGATGTTGCCGACCTCGGCGCCGCGCCAGCCATAGATGCTCTGGTCGTCATCGCCGACGCAGCAGATGTTGTGGTGCTTCTGCGCCAGCAGCCGCAGCCACAGATACTGCGCCACGTTGGTGTCCTGGTACTCGTCGACCAGGATGTATTTGAAGCGGCGGTGATACTCGGCCAGCACGTCGGGGTGCTGGGTGAAGATGCTGACGTTGTGCAGCAGCAGGTCGCCAAAGTCGCAGGCGTTCAGCGTCTTCAACCGCTCCTGGTACTGCCGGTAGAGCAGGCCGCCCTTGCCGTCGAAGGAATAGACGTCCTCATTGGGAATCTTGTCCGGCGCCAGGGCGCGGTTCTTCCAGCCGTCGACCAGGCTGGCGAACACGCGCGCCGGCCAGCGTTTGTCGTCGATGTTCTCGGCCTGCAGGAGCTGCTTGATCAGCCGGATCTGGTCGTCGGTGTCGAGGATGGTGAAGTTGGCGCGTAATCCCACCAGTTCGGCATGCCGGCGCAGGATGCGCGCGGCGACCGCGTGGAACGTGCCAAGCCACGGCATGCCCTCGACCGCCTGACCGATCAGCTCGGCAACGCGGTGCTGCATCTCGCGGGCGGCCTTGTTGGTGAAGGTCACCGCCAACACCTGGCCGGGCCAGGCCTTTCCGCTGTTGATGATGTGGGCGAGCCGGGTGGTCAGCGCCTTGGTCTTGCCGGTGCCGGCACCCGCCAGCAGCAGCACGGGGCCGTCGAGCGTGGTCACCGCCAGACGCTGCGGCGCATTGAGACCGCGCAGATAGGGCGGTTCCGCCCCGAATCCGGGGCGGTTCGCGGGGCCCGGTTCGGCCGGGAAATCGTCGAGATCGAAGGGGTCTGACATGGTCAACGGGTTTATAGCACGGCACCTGCGCGGGTCAGCAGTTTTCGGGCGGTTGCGGAACCCTACATATAAGGCGTCAATGCCGGGATTCAGGGGATAGCCAGGGTGCATCCGGACGTGCTGAAGAAAGTGCTGGTCGTCATTGCCGCGGTGTGGGGCGTGGCCGCCATCGGGCTGATGGTCCTGCCGCGACTGCCGTCGGCCGTCGACTACAAGGCCGTGCTGATCGACCAGATCGAGGCGCGCACGGGAAGGCGGGTCCATATCGACGGCGACGTGACGATGCGCATGTTCCCATCACCGGAGATCACCGCCGAGGATGTGAGGGTCGCCAGCATCGAGGGCGCGCCGTCACCCGATGTGATTCGGGCCCGCCGCGCGGTCTTCAAGGTCGAGCGCGGGTCGCTGCTGTCGCGCAAGCTGCGGGTGACCGGCATCGAGCTCATCCAGCCGAAGATTTACCTGGACGTGCTGGCGGACGGCCGCAGGAGCTGGGACTTCCAGCCGGTAAAGAAGCCCGGCAAGATCCGTGACGTCGCGTTCGACGGGTTCAAGGCCAGGGAAGCCACGATCCTGTACCGCAGGGGTGAGGCCGAGATCATGCTGACCGGCGACCTGTCCTATGATGGCGCCGGCGCACGCCCGGTGCTGGACGCCAGCCTGAAGGCGGGAAAGGTCGACCTCGATCCTTTCCTCGGTCCGCGCAAGAGTGGTCCCGACCGGGCGCGCGACGGCGGCAATCGCTGGTCCCAAGCGCCCATCGAGATCAGCGCCCTGCGCGGCGCCGACGGCAGGATCGACATCCAGGCGGACGAGATCCGCTACCGCCGCTATCTGTTCGGCAAGCCGTCGCTCACCGCCACGCTGGCCAACGGCAGGCTGCGGATCGAGAAGGCGAGCGCCGGGCTGTTCGGCGGCTTGGCGTCGGCGACGGGCATGGTGGACGCGCGCGACGTGCCGGCGCTGAAGCTCGAGGTGACGCTGTCCAAGGCATCGGTGGACAAAGCGCTCAGCGACTGGGCCGACACGCCCTTCGCCAGCGGCGAGTTCGGCATGACTGCCAGCGTCTCGGCGGCGGGCGACAACCAGGACGCGATGGTCCGCAGCCTGGCGGGGACCGTGCTGATCGAGGCGAAGGACGGGGTCCTGCGCGGCCTCGACGCCGCCCAGCTCAACAACGACCTGGCGCATCTGACGCGTTACAGCGACTTCATCGACCTGGCCGACACCGCGCTCGGCGGTGGACAGACGCGCTACTCGAAGATCGCCGGCGGCGTGGCGATCAGGAATGGCGTCGCACGCTTCCAGGGCGTCAGCGCCAGCCTCGACGCATCCAGGGCGACGGTGACGGGCAGCATCGACCTGCCGCGCTGGACTGTGGACATGGACGTGGCGCTGAGCCTGACGGGAGCGCAGCACGCCGGCACGCCGGCCGTCGGCATGAGCCTGGTCGGCCCCCTAGACTCTCCGGACAGGAAGAACCGGCTTGGCGACATGGGCAAGTTCGTCGGGAAGCGGTTCGTCGACACCGTGATCCGCGACGTGCTGGGTGACGACGAGCCGCGCCGGGACGACGTCTCGCCGGGCGAGCGGCGAGAGAAGACCAGACGCGTGGTGAACCGACTGATCGACAAGCTGGAGAAGCGGCATGACCGGCGCGACCCGGAGCAGGCCTATCGAAGCCCACCGGCGCGGCCAGGTTACCGGCTCGAAAGCCGTCCGCGAGCGGAGGACTATCCGGCCGACCAGCCGGCTTATCAGGACGACCCGGCCGAGCAGGATTATCCCGCCGACGGCGGCAATTACGATGATGGCTATTCGGCCGGTCAGGATGATCGGAGGCAGGACTACGACGAGGAGTATCCGGCCGATCCAGACTCCTCCGATGGGCGAGGCTATGAGCCTGCCCCCCAACCCCATGACGGGTCCCGCTATCCCGATGGGCGGTATTGACGAATTGGCTTGCGAATTCCTGAACGTCAGGCGGCTTTCGACAACTCGGCGCGAAGCCGCTCGACAAGCCAGGTTCTGATCGCGCTCGACAGGTTCGCCGCCCGTCCCTCGTCGATGGATGTGACGAGTCCGCCGATGCTCTTGCCTTCGTCTTCAGCCGCCTGTGTCAGCAGCGTCCAGAACACGGGCTCCAGCGACACGCTGGTGCGATGCCCCGCGATAGTGATGGAACGTTTGACTGGTCCGCTCAAAACTCGTCCTCCGATGGCCCAAGCATTCGCTCAGCCCGCACGATGCGGTCGAACGTCGGTTCATCCACATAACGCATGTGGAGGGCCGCTTGTTTCAGCGTCAGACCATTCTTGTGCGCGTATTTGGCGATTTCCGTGGCCTTGTCGTAGCCAATTTCAGGCGTCAGCGCCGTCACCAGCATCAGCGACTTGTCCACCAGTTCGCCGATCCGTGCCAGATTCGGCTCGATTCCGTCAAGACACCGGGTGCGGAAACTGTCGCAGGTATCGGCCAGCAAGGTAATCGACTGCAGCACGTTGTAGGCGATCACCGGCTTGAACGCGTTGAGTTCGAAATGCCCCTGCATGTCCGCCACGGTCACGGCGGTGTTGTTTCCGATCACCTGGGCGCAGACCATCGTGAGCGCCTCGACCTGCGTCGGGTTGACCTTCCCCGGCATGATCGACGAGCCGGGCTCGTTCTCCGGCAGCGACAATTCGCCGAGTCCCGCGCGCGGACCGGAGCCGAGCAGCCGGATGTCGTTGCCGATCTTGGTCAGCGCCGCGGCCAGCGCCGTGAGCATGCCCGACAGGCCGACGAACACGTCATGGGCGGCGATGCCCGCGAACTTGTTGGGCGACACCCGGAACGGGAGGCCCGACAGCGCCGCGATCTCGGCCACGATCTCCCCGTCGAAGCCGGGCGGCGCGTTCAGGCCGGTGCCGACGGCGGTGCCGCCCTGCGCCAGTTCGTATAGCTCCGGCAGGCATGATTTGATCCGCGCCAGCGCGGTACCGATCTGGTGGGTGTAGCCCGAGAATTCCTGGCCCAGGGTCAGCGGCGTGGCGTCCTGCGTGTGGGTGCGGCCGATCTTGATGATGTGGGCCCACGACCGGCTCCTGGCGTCGAACGTCGCTTCCAGTCGCTCCAGCGCCGGGATCAACCGGTCGGCAAGCGCCCGGCAGGTGGCCACATGCATGGCGGTGGGGAAGGTGTCGTTGGATGACTGGGACATGTTGACCTGGTCGTTCGGGTGGACCAGTCGTTTCATCCCGATTGCGCCGCCCAGCATCTCGCTGGCACGGTTGGCGATCACCTCGTTGGCGTTCATGTTGGACTGGGTGCCCGAGCCGGTCTGCCACACCACCAGAGGGAAATGATCGTCGAGCGCGCCCGACGCCACCTCGGCGGCCGCAGCCGCAATGGCGTCCGCCAGCTTGCCGTCGAGACCGTGGCTGCGATTGACGATGGCGGCGGCCTGCTTGATCAGGCCCAGCGCGTGGATGATGCCCGTGGGCATGCGCTCGCCGCCGATGGGGAAGTTCTCCACCGACCGCTGGGTTTGCGCGCCCCAGTAGCGGTCGGCCGGCACGGCGATGTCGCCGAAGCTGTCCTTCTCGATGCGTGTACCGGTCACCTTCTCTCCTTCCACGAGGGCCGGAGAGCAGCCCGCGTCAGATGTCCGCGAAGAAGTCGTTGCCCTTGTCATCAACGACGATGAACGCCGGGAAGTTCTCCACGTCGATCTTCCACACAGCCTCCATGCCGAAATCCTCGAAGTCCAGCACTTCGACCTTGCGGATGTTGTTCTGCGCCAGGATCGCCGCCGGGCCGCCGATGGAGCCCAGGTAGAAGCCGCCGTTCTGGGCGCAGCTCGTGGTCACCTGCTTGCTGCGGTTGCCCTTGGCCAGCATGACCATGGAGCCGCCGAGCGCCTGGAAGGTCGGCACATAGCTGTCCATGCGGCCGGCCGTGGTCGGGCCGAACGAGCCGCTGGCATAGCCGTCCGGCTTCTTGGCCGGGCCTGCGTAGTAGACGATGTGATCCTTCATGTATTGCGGCATGGGCTCGCCGGCCTCGATCTTCTTCAGGATCGCCGCGTGGGCCAGATCGCGGGCGACCACGATGGAGCCGGTCAGCGACAGACGGGTCTTGATCGGGAACCTGTTCAGGGTGCGCAGGATTTCTTCCATGGGCTGGTTGAGGTCGACCTGCACCACGTCGCTGTGCAGGTCGGTGTCGCCGGGCTCGGGCAGGTAGTGGGCCGGATCGGTCTCCAGCTGCTCCAGATAGATGCCGCTGTCGGTGATCTTGCCCTTGGCCTGCCGGTCGGCCGAGCACGACACGCCGATGCCGATCGGCACCGAGGCGCCGTGGCGGGGCAGGCGGATGACGCGCACGTCGTGGCAGAAATACTTGCCGCCGAACTGGGCGCCGATGCCGGTCTTGGCGGTCAGCGCATGAATCTTGGCTTCCATCTCGATGTCGCGGAAGGCGTGGCCGGACGGACCGCCCTCGGTCGGCAGGTTGTCCAGGTCACGCGCCGAGGCCAGCTTCACCGTCTTTAGCGTCATCTCGGCCGACAGGCCGCCGATCACCACCGCCAGGTGATAGGGCGGGCACGCGGAGGTTCCGAGCGTCCTGATCTTCTCGTCGATGAACGGGAGCAGCTTGTCCTCGCGCAGCAGCGTCGGCGTGCCCTGGTAGAGGAACGTCTTGTTGGCCGAGCCGCCGCCCTTGGCCATGAACAGGAACTTGTAGGCGTCGCCTGGCGTGGCATAGATGTCGATCTGCGCCGGCAGGTTGGTCTTGGTGTTGACCTCCTCGAACATCTTCAAGGGCGCCATCTGCGAATAGCGCAAATTGGTGTTGGTGTAGGTGTCGAGCACGCCGCGCGACAGCGCCGCCTCGTCGTTCTCGCTGGTCCAGACATACTGGCCCTTCTTGCCGACGACGATCGCCGTGCCGGTGTCCTGGCAGCTCGGCAGCACCATGCCCGCCGCGACGTTGGCGTTCTTCAGCAGCTCCAGCGCTACGAAGCGGTCATTGTCCGAGGCTTCGGGATCATCGAGGATCATGCGCAGCTGCGCCAGATGGCCGGGCCGCAGCAGATGGGCGATGTCGCGCATGGCGTCGCGGGCCAGCAGGGCCAGGCCATTGCCGTCGACGGTCAGGATCGACTTGCCGCCGATCTTCTCGCGGCCCACGAAGTCCGTGGTCAGCTTCTTGTAGGGCGTCGTGTCATCGCCCAGCGGGAACATGTCCTGGAATTGGAAAGCGTTCATCGGCGTTCTCGGCTCGCGATTCTGGTGGCCATGCGCCGGCGATCTGGTCCACTGGGGACGGTCCCGCGGCCGGCGCTGCTCCCTCCGGCTGTCAAGGATACCGGCGACTCGGGCCGCCGGCGCGCGGATTATTGTTTGCGGAAGATATCGAGGGCAATCACGTTGTTGCCGCCGTCGGCCTCGGGCCCGTCAACCGCTTCGGCAGGCTTGGCGTCGGCGCCCTTGACGGCGCGGGCCGCCGGCTTGCCGGTGTTGACTTCCCGGAACTGCAGGGCGAACTGCACGCTGGGGTCGAGGAAGCCGACGAGGGCGTCGAACGGGATCACCAGCTTTTCCAGCTTGCCGGCAAAGCTCAGCTTCACCGAGAACCATGCGTCGTCGACCTCGAGGTCCCAGAACTGGTTCTGCAGCACGATGGTCATGTCCTTCGGGTGCTGCTGCCGCAGACGCTCCGGCATCGCCACGCGCGGATGGGTGGTGCTGAACGCCAGGTAGAAATGGTGGTTGCCGATCAGGCCGTTCTTCGCCGTGTCGACAAGCAGGTCGCGGACCACGCCGACGAGCGCCGCGCGGATCAGCGCGTCATAGTCGATGTCACCGCCATCGGAGGATTTTTGTCCGGAAGTCATGAGGTAGAGACTAAGCCCGCGCGGTCAGGAGTCAATCGTGCGCGGGCAGGAGAGCGTCAAATATGCGTGTCCCGCCGGCATTGACTTTGGCGATGATTTGCATAACATATAAACAACTATTCAACTGTATAGGTTTCCCGTGTCCGACGACCTGATCCCGCAAGTGGCCGACACCTTCAAGCTGATGGGCGACCCGTCGCGACTCGCCATCCTGATGCTGTGCCTGCACGGACCTGTTCCGGTGGGGGAGATCGCGCTGAAGCTCTCGCTGTCGCCCTCGCTGGTCAGCCATCATCTGCGGCTGCTGCGCGCGGCGCGGCTGGTGCGGTCGGAGCGGCGCGGCAAGCAGGTGTTCTACGAGGCCGAGGATCATCACATCCGCTGCGTCGTGGCCGACATGATGGAACACGCGGCCGAGGAAGCGGGGATCGAGTTGGACAGGAGCGCGGCATGAGTGCTGGTTGCTGCGGCGGTGACGATCATGGGCATGGCGGGCTAGGCCACGATCACGCCCACGATCTGGACGGCGTATACCGCAACGTCCTGTGGATCGTTTTCGGCGTCAACGCGGCCATGTTCTGCGTCGAGGCGGTGGCGGGCGCCATGGCC
This sequence comes from Candidatus Kuenenia stuttgartensis, assembly GCA_943329845.2. Classification (GTDB taxonomy): domain Bacteria; phylum Pseudomonadota; class Alphaproteobacteria; order SMXS01; family SMXS01; genus RI-34. The sequence continues at coordinate 88,277 of CALQFM020000004.1, forward strand.
GGCTCGGTGTCGCTGCAGGCCGACGCGCTCGACTTCCTGGCGGATGCGGCCAACTACCTGATCGCCCTGTTCGTGCTCGGCAAGGCGCTCACCTGGCGTGCCGGCGCGGCGCTGTTCAAGGGCTGCGCCATGGCCGTGTTCGGCCTCTACGTGCTTGGCTATTCCGTCTGGATGGCGACGGCCGGCGGCGTTCCGGAAGCGCCGGTGATGGGCATCGTCGGCACGATGGCGCTGATCGCCAATGTCGGCGCGGCGCTGCTGCTCTACAAGTTTCGCGGCGGCGATTCCAACCGCCAGTCGGTCTGGCTGTGCAGCCGCAACGACGCCATCGCCAACGTGGCGGTGATCGGCGCGGCGGGCCTCGTCTACCTGACCCACAGCCACTGGCCGGACCTGGCCGTGGGCTTCCTGATGGCCGCCCTCAGCCTGCACAGCGCCTGGCATATCATCCGCCAGGCCATGGGCGAGCTGCGGCAGGAGCGGCTGCACGCCCATCCGGCGGAATAAGTCATCGGATCAGCGCGTAAATTTCCTTCATCAACAGGTAGAGGTGAAGGGGATCGGACGGGCTCGGGACAAAGTTGAAATGCCCATACCATTGCCGGGCGTTTTCTTCCTTGGCGTGGACGAGCAACGCCCTTATGCCGGCAATGTCGGCGGCTTGTGCCGTTCTAAGAAGGGCGTCCTTGAGAAGCGCCTGACCGAGCCCCTTGCCTTGGTCCGTACGATCTACCGCTAGGCGGGCGAGCAGCATCACCGGAACGGAGTGGCGGGCCAATCCTTGCGCAACGCGCAAGGGAACGTTGTCCCATTCAACGCTCCCAACACTGAGGCTGTAGTAGCCCCTTACGCTGCGATCCGGGGAACACGCAACATAAGTCTGCGCGCTGTTGGCCTTCTGATTCATTAAAGCGAACCGTTGAAGGAACCGGTTCAGAACGTCTTGGCCGCAATCGAAGTCACCGGTCCTGTGGTCGGACGACAGTTTTTCAACCGGGCCGAAAACCGGCATCACTCAAGGACGCTTGGCTCGGACAGCAGTCTGGCAAGTCTTGGCTTGGGACGAACCGGTGCATCCAGTGCTTCCAGGAATTCACGCCACTGCTCATCGGACAGCATGAACGTCCGCCGATCCATCAATGCCTCGGAGGCGGCGGCCAAACCGGCTTCCAGGAGAAATTCGCTTACGTTTTTGCGCGTCATTGCAGCCGCCTGCCGCAACGTTTCCTTCGCCTCAGGCGTCGTGCGGACATCGATACGTTCAGATTTCAGATTGGTCGCGGTCATCTATCACCTCTTACCGAATATACGGTCCGGACATTGTCCGTACAAGAGGAAGTGACGGGGCTTCTGTTGCCCGGTGCCCCGTCGAACCGCGCTTAAGCATGCTTATTAGGCAGCTACTGCGAATGCCTCATTATCGTTGGCATTTGTACAATCGGCCCGATAACGGCGGGTACCATACCGAGCAAAAAACTTGTCTTTACCACGCACGTCGATCCTGTTTCGCCCCCATGAACCCAGCCCCGAAGGGAGGAGTGATGGTGGAGGCGCCGGGTACCGCCCCCGGGTCCGTAACGCTTATTCCACAAGCCGTTTATCGCCATAGTCGGGTTGCCCCGACACGCCCTATATAGGCGCATGCGCCGGGATTTTAAAGGGCCGGCGCGCATCCCGCTGGGACGGACAAATCCGAATCGGCTATACTCTCAATCCACAATTTGCGGCCGGAGCGGCAGGTGAAACAATATCTTGATCTGATGCGCCATGTCCGCGACCACGGCGTCGTCAAGACCGATCGCACCGGCACCGGCACGAAGAGCGTGTTCGGCCATCAGATGCGCTTCGACCTCTCGGAAGGCTTCCCGCTCACCACCACCAAGAAGCTGCACCTGAAGTCCATCGTGCACGAGCTGCTGTGGTTCCTGTCGGGCGACACCAACATCCGCTACCTGAAGCAGAACGGCGTCAGCATCTGGGACGACTGGGCCGACGAGAACGGCGATTTGGGGCCGGTCTACGGCCACCAGTGGCGCAGCTGGCCCGCGCCCGATGGAAGGCACATCGACCAGATCGCCAACGTCATCGAGCAGATCAAGGTCAAGCCCGACAGCCGCCGCCACATCGTCAGCGCCTGGAACGTGGCCGAGGTGGACGAGATGGCGCTGCCGCCGTGCCACTGCCTGTTCCAGTTCTACGTGGCGGACGGCAAGCTGTCGTGCCAGCTCTACCAGCGCAGCGCCGACATCTTCCTCGGCGTGCCGTTCAACATCGCGTCCTACGCGCTGCTGACAGAGATGGTGGCGCAGGTGTGCCGCCTGAAGCCGGGCGAGTTCATCCACACCTTCGGCGATGCGCATCTCTACCTGAACCATCTGGAGCAGGCCGACAGGCAGCTGCGGCGCGAGCAGCTACCGCTGCCCACCTTGCGGCTCAATCCGGCGGTGACCGACCTGTTCGCCTTCACCTATGACGACATCGTCATCGAGAACTATCAGGCCCAGGGACACATCGCCGCGCCGGTCGCCGTATGACCATCTCGCTGGTAGTCGCCATGGCCTCCAACCGGGTGATCGGCAAGGCGGGCGGCATGCCGTGGCGGCTGCCGGGTGAGCAGAAGTATTTCAAGGCCGTCACCATGGGCAAGCCCATGATCATGGGCCGCAAGACCTACGAATCCATCGGCCGGCCGCTACCGGGACGGGCGAATATCGTCGTGACCCGCACCGGCGAGGTAAACGGTGAAGGCGTCACGGTGACCCACGATTTCCACGATGCGGTGAAGCTGGCCCGCGCCATCGCGGCGGGCAACGAGACCGGCGAGATCATGGTGATCGGTGGCGGCAACATCTACGAACAGGCGTTGCCCCTGGCCGACCGCATCTACCTGACGGAAATCCACGCTGACTTCGACGGTGACACGTTCTTCCCGCCGCTGAACGACCACTGGCACGAGGTTTCGCGCACCCCGGGCACGCCGCCGGAAGGCGGACCGGCCTATGATTTCGTGGTGCTGGAACGGCGATAGCTTACGAGAACGAGATGCTCGGTCCGCGTCTCGCGCCGGCGCCGATCTTCGCGGCGACCTTGCTGGCGATCTCCATATAGGCCTTGGCGTGCGGCCCTGTCGGGTCCTTGACCACGATGGGCGTGCCGGCGTCCGAGGTTTCGCGGATCGCCATGTGCAGCGGGATCTCGCCCAGGAAGTCGACGCCCAGCTTCTCCGCCTCGGCGCGGGCGCCGCCATGGCCGAAGATGTGGGATTCGTGGCCGCATTCGGGGCAGATGAACGTGCTCATGTTCTCGATGATGCCCAGCGTCGGGACCTTGACCTTCTCGAACATGGCGAGGCCGCGGCGAGCGTCGAGCAGCGCCAGGTCCTGCGGCGTCGAGACGATGACCGCGCCGGTCAGCGGCACCCGTTGCGCAATCGTAAGCTGGGCGTCGCCGGTGCCCGGCGGCAGGTCGAGGACGAGCACGTCGAGCTCGCCCCAGGCCACGTCGCCCAGCATCTGGCTGATGGCGCTGACCACCATGGGGCCGCGCCAGATCATCGCCGTCTGCTCGTCGACCATGAAGCCCATGGACATGCATTTGATGCCGTAGTTCTCCATCGGCAGCAGCACCTTGCCGTCGGTCTTCGGCTTGCCGCTCAGGCCCATCAACCGTGGCACGGACGGGCCGTAGATGTCGGTGTCGAGCAGGCCGACGGTCAAACCCAGCGCCTTCAGCGCCAGCGCCAGGTTGACGGCGGTGGTCGATTTGCCGACGCCGCCCTTGCCGCTGGCGACGGCGACGATGGCCTTGACCTTGCCGATGCCCTCGCCCTTCTGGGGGCCATCGAGCGGCGCGGGCTTCTGGCGGTCGGCACCGCGCTCGGCGGTGAGGACGGCGGTCACGCCGGTGACGCCGGGAAGCGCGGCCACGGCCTTTTCCGCGGCCTGGCGCAGCGGCTCCTTTTCAGGCCCTTCGCCGGGCCGGACGGCGAGGGCGAAGCGCACGCGGCCATCCTGGACGTGGATGCCCTGGATCCTGCCGTCAGCCACCAGGTCACTGCCGCTGAC
>CALQFM020000005.1 GCA_943329845.2 Candidatus Kuenenia stuttgartensis
ACGCCGCCCTTCTGGTTGGCGACGGCGATGATCCGTCCGCCGTGCCGCTTCTTGCGCTTGCCTTCAACGCCCAGGGACAGCACGGGCAACTTCCTGGATCTGGATGATTTTCGCCTCGGGATCGGTGGCGCTGGGATGGCTATGGGCGAGGAAGTTCCACTGACCGCGTGCCTCTTCAAGCTCGGTCTCGGCGTCCCGCCCCTTGAGGAAGAACGCGCTGCCGCCTTCGGCCAGAAGCGGCGCGGCATAGCCGAGCAACTTGCCGAGAGGCGCCAATGCGCGTGCCGTGACGATGTCCGCGATGACGCCCTCCACTGCTTCGAGACGCGACGGATGCAGCTTAACAGAAACCCCGGTGACACGGGCGGCTTCTTGCAGAAAAACGAGCTTCTTCCGGTCGCTGTCGATCAGCGTCCACGTGCCCACGCCCATGATCGCCAGCACCATGCCGGGAAAGCCCGCGCCGGTGCCGATGTCGGCGCAGCGCGGCGCGGGATGGGACGCCAGGATCAGCGGCGCCAGTTGTGCCGAATCGAGGAAATGCCGCCGCCACAGGTCCGGCAGCGTGGCTGTCGATACCAGGTTGATGGAGCGCTGCCACTTTTCCAGCAGCGCGGCATAGGCCTCCAGTTTAAGTAATGTTTCACGTGAAACATCGGTGGCGCGCCGGAACGCGGCGGAATCGAAGCCTCCGCTCACGCCCGCCGCTTCTGCCGTTCGCCGGACCGGCGCACATACCCGAGCAAGGCGGTCAGCGCCGCTGGAGTCACACCGGAGATTCGCGCCGCGGCACCCAAGGTGGCAGGGCGGACCCGGATCAGCTTGCCGCGTACCTCGTTGGACAGCCCACCGATCGACGCATAGTCCAGGTCCGCCGGGAGGACCAGCGACTCGTCCTTGCGGAACGCCACCACGTCTGCGTCCTGCCGATCCATGTAGCCGGCGTACCGCGCATCGATCTCGAGCTGCTCACGGACGGCCGGGGGAAATGCCAGCAGCTCCGGCCAGATCCGCCCGAGACTGTCGAGCGTCACGTCGGGATAGGCAAGCAGTTCATGCACCGGCCGCCGCTTGCCGTCATGGTTGATGACGATGCCATGCGTCGCAGCTTCATTCGGCGTCAATGCCAGCGTGCTGGAGAGCGCCCGGGCCCCGGCAAGCTGCGCCGTTTTCGCCTCGAACGCAGCAGACCGCACTGATCCGACACAGCCCAGGTCGATGCCGCGCGGGGTCAAACGCTGGTCGGCGTTGTCGGCGCGCAGGCGAAGGCGGTATTCGGCGCGCGAGGTGAACATGCGGTACGGCTCTTGCGTGCCACGCGTCACCAGGTCGTCGATCATCACGCCAATATAGGCTTCGGCGCGGTCGAGCACGACCGGTTCCGCGCCGCCCGCCGACAGCGCGGCATTCAGCCCGGCCATCAACCCTTGCGCCGCGGCCTCCTCGTAGCCGGTGGTGCCGTTGATCTGGCCTGCGAAGTAAAGTCGTGAAACTTTTCGTGTTTCCAGCGTCGGGCGCAGTTCCCGGGGGTCGACGAAATCATACTCGATGGCGTATCCCGGCTGCAGCATCACCGCGTGCTCCAGGCCCGGGATGGTCTTCAGCATCTCGGCCTGGACCTCGCAGGGCAGGGACGTGGAGATGCCGTTGGGATAGACCGTGTCATCGTCGAGGCCTTCCGGCTCCAGGAAGATCTGGTGCCGGTCGCGCTCGCCGAACCGCACAACCTTGTCCTCGATGGACGGGCAATAGCGCGGCCCGCTCGACTCGATCTGGCCGGAATACATCGGCGCCCGGTGCAGATTGGCACGGATGATCGCGTGGGTCGCCGCGTTGGTGTGGGTGATGTGGCAGTTGATCTGCGGCGTGGTGATGGTTTCGGTGAGAAACGAGAACGGCACCGGCGGATCGTCACCCGGTTGTGCTTCCAGGCTGGGCCAGTCAATGGTCCGGCCATCGAGCCGCGCCGGCGTGCCGGTCTTCAACCGGCCAACCGCGAAGCCCTGCCGCCGCAGCGTCTTCGACAAGCCCAGCGACGGTGCCTCGCCGATCCGGCCGCCCGCGGTCTGCTGTTCACCCATGTGGATGACGCCGCTGAGAAACGTCCCGGTGGTCAGGATCACCCGCCCGGCGCGGATTTCCGTCCCGTCACCGGTGACGATCCCCGCCACGCGCGTCGTCCGGTCGCCGCCCTCGTCGACCTCGTCGAGAATCAGGTCTTCGACCGCACCCGCCATCACGGTCAGGTTGGGATAGCCGAGCAGCAGCGCCTGCATGGCATTTCGGTACAGCTTTCGGTCGGCCTGGGCGCGTGGTCCGCGCACCGCGGGACCCTTGCCACGGTTCAGCAGCCGGAACTGGATGCCGGCGGCATCCGCGACCTGGCCCATGACGCCGTCGAGCGCGTCGATCTCACGCACCAGGTGGCCCTTGCCCAGCCCGCCGATGGCCGGATTGCACGACATCTGGCCGATGGTCTCGATCTTGTGGGTGAGCAGCAAGGTGCGCGCGCCGATACGGGCCGAGGCGGCCGCCGCCTCGCACCCCGCATGACCACCGCCGATGACGATAACGTCGTACATGCCCGCTCCGGTTTGCGCGCAATCTATGCGCGAGGCGGCGTCAGAGCAAGCGACAGGGATGTTTCACGTGAAACATCACTTTAACCCGCCCAACCGCCGTCTTTGCGAGAGCTTACTTCCCGATGCAGAACTCGCCGAACACGACGTCGAGAATATCCTCCACATCCACGCGTCCCGTGATGCGGCCCAGCGCCCGGGAAGCGAGACGGACGTCCTCAGCGACGAGTTCGGGTTCGCGCCCGATGCCTGCGCGAGCACGGTCGAGGTGGGAGGCGGCGTCCTCAAGCGCCCGGCGATGCCGCGAGCGGGTCAGGCTCGGCGTCTCGCGCAGGCCCATCATGGTGACGACCCGCGTCTCGAGCGCCGCGAGCAACCCGTCAATGCCCTCGCCGCTACGAACCGAGATCAGGAACGCTCCCGGCATCGGCGAGGAGCGGGCGATATCCACCTTGTTGATGACGATCAGGTCATCCGGCTGAACTGTGCCGATGCCTTCGCCGGCCTCGTGGATCTGCAGCCGCAGATCCGCGTTCTCGGCGCGCTCACGGGCGCGGCGCACGCCCTCCTGTTCGATGACGTCGTCCGAGTCCCGCAGACCGGCCGTGTCGACCAGCGTCACAGGATAGCCGCCCAGGTCGAGGCGGACCTCTATGGTGTCGCGGGTGGTGCCGGCGATCTCCGAGACGATGGCCACGTCTCGGCGCGCCAACGCGTTGAGAAGGCTGGATTTTCCCACGTTCGGCGGGCCGGTGATGACGACCTGGAAACCGTCCCGCAGCGCCTCGCCGCGCCGGTCGTCGGCCAGATGCGTACGGATCTCCGTGACCAACCGATCGAGCGCCGGGAGCACCTGCGCCGCCAGCCCGCCGGGCAAATCCTCGTCAGGAAAATCCAGGTCCGCCTCCAGGAAGGCGAGCGCCCGGATCAGGTCGCCGCGCCAGCCCTCGTAGACGGCGCCCAGCGCGCCGTCCATCTGCCGAAGCGCCTGGATGCGCTGCGCCTCGGTCTCGGCGCTGACCAGGTCGGCGATGCCCTCGGCCTCGGTCAGGTCCAGCTTGCCGCGCTCGAACGCCCGGCGGGTGAACTCGCCCGGCTCGGCCGGCAGCAACCCGAGCCCGTCCAGCGCCGCGACCATGGCGGCGATCACCGCGGGACCGCCGTGCAGGTGAAGCTCGGCCACATCCTCACCAGTGAAACTGGCCGGCGCCGGAAACCAGATGGCCAGGCCGCGATCAATCACCACGCCGGTCTCCGGATCGGCGAACGACCGCAGCGCGGCCTGCCGCGCTTGCGGCACGTCCTTGCCGGTGAGGGTGGCGAGCGCCGTGCCCGCGTCCTCGCCCGACAGGCGCATCACCGCGACGCCGGCACGGCCCTTCGCCGACGCCAGCGCATAGATGGTGGTCATTTTCCGGCGGGTTCGGCGAGCACGGTCTGGCTCGGCTGCAGCATCAGCCGCTCGACCCGTTCGCCCCCGATCAGGTGGCGTTCCAGGATCTCGTCCACGTCGGCCTCGGTGTCATAGTGGTACCAGACGCCTTCGGGGTAGATCACCATGGTCGGCCCCAACTCGCAGCGGTCGAGGCAGCCGCTCACGTTGATCCGCACGCCCTTGATCTTCAGCTCCTTGGCGCGCTTTTTCATATAGTCGCGCAGCGGTTCGGAACCCTTGGCCTTGCACGAGCTGCGCGGATGACCCTCGGCCCGTTCATTGGTGCAGCAGAAGACATGCCCGGTGAAGTAAAGCGGCGGATCTTTCGGCATAACCTATTTGGATTCCTTGTCTTTTTCCGTCTTTTTCCCGCCGCCGCCGGTGGCCATGCGCCAGAACAGGCCCTGCATCTCTTCCAAACCTGGAATGCCGGTGGGGAAGAACGCCTTCATCATCGCCTCGGGTCCCAGCGTGTCGATGGTCTTCTGCACCTGGTGCTGCATCTTGTCCATCATGGCGTCCTGAAACGGCTTGACGTCCGGCAGGCCAAGGAAGGTTCTGGCTTCCTCGGGGGTGCAGTCTATGTCTATCGTCACCTTCATCGGCGTAACCTCTCGCGGCAGTCAAGAGCGGGTGGTCCAGACCGAACCGTACACCAATCGGTCCCGGAAACCCAATGACCCGCAATCTGCTCGATCAGGAAACCAGCCCCTATCTGCTGCAGCACAAGGACAATCCTGTGCACTGGCGGCCCTGGGGACCGGCGGCGTTGGCCGAGGCGAAAGCGGCCGGCAAGCCGATCCTGCTGTCGATCGGCTACGCGGCCTGCCACTGGTGCCACGTCATGGCCCATGAAAGCTTCGAGAACCCGGAGATCGCGGCGGTGATGAACGAGCTGTTCGTCAGCATCAAGGTGGACCGGGAGGAACGCCCCGACATCGACGCCATCTACATGTCGGCGCTCCATCTGCTGGGCGCGCAGGGCGGCTGGCCGCTCACCATGTTCCTGACGCCGGACGGCGAACCATTCTGGGGCGGCACCTACTTCCCGCCGGAATCGCGCTGGGGGCAGCCGGGCTTCGTCGACATCATGAAGCGGATCGACCATGTCTGGCGCGAGGAGCGCGAAACCGTCGACCAGAATCGCCTTGCGCTGGTCCAGCGCCTCGGCCTGATGTCGGCCGGCACGGCGGATGGCGGCACACTGCGGCCGGACTCGGTCGAGCAGCTCGCGGCCAAGCTGATCAACAATGTCGACTTCGCCCGCGGCGGCCTGTCGGGGACACCAAAGTTCCCCAATCCGCCGATCTTCCGGCTGTTCTGGCTGGCCTACCGCAAGACCGGAGAGCCCAGCTACAAACGCGCCGTCGACCTGCTGCTCGACCGGATGTCGGAAGGCGGCATTTTCGACCATATCGGCGGCGGCTACGCCCGCTACTCGGTCGACGACCGCTGGCTGGTGCCGCATTTCGAGAAGATGCTCTACGACAACGCCCAGATCGTCGAGCTGCTGACCCAAGCCTGGCTCGACGACCGCAATCCGCTGTTCGCGCAGCGGCTGCACGAGACCATCGGCTGGGTGGCGCGCGAGATGATCGCCGAAAACGGCGCCTTCGCCGCCAGCCAGGACGCCGACAGCGAGGGCGAGGAGGGCAAGTTCTACGTCTGGTCGGCCACGGAGCTGCAGGAATTCCTTGGCACCAACGCCGACCTGTTCGCCCAGATCTACGACGTCAGCCCGCGCGGCAATTTCGAGGGTCACAATATCCTCAACCGCCTGCACCTTCGCGACAAGCCGGACGCGGACACCGAGGAACTGATGGCCCGCCTCCGCGAGCTGCTGTTCACGGTGCGCGACGCCCGCGTCCATCCCGGCTGGGACGACAAGGTGCTGGCCGACTGGAACGGGCTGATGATCGCGGCACTCGCCGGCGCGGCGACGGCGCTCGGCGAGCCCGGCTGGCTGGCGCTGGCGGAGACCGCGTTCGCCGCGGTCGTCCGCGACCAGACCCGCACGGATTGGGCGGGGAAAAGCCGTTTGCTGCACTCCTACCGCGCAGCAAAAGCGCAGCATGAAGGCATGCTCGATGACTACGCCAACATGGCGCGCGCCGCGTTGGCGCTGCATGAAGCCACGGGGAAGGCGGCGTATCTGCGGCACGCCGAAACGTGGGCACGGACACTCGACGCTCGGTTCTGGGACAGCGAGAGCGGAGGCTATTTCTTTACCGCCGACGACGCCGAGGCGCTGATCGTCCGCTCGCGCAACGCCACCGACAACGCCGTGCCTGCCGGCAACGGCGCTATGGTCGAGGTGCTGGCGCGGCTGGCGCTGCTGACCGGCGACGATACGTGGCGCCAGCAGGCCGAACACCTGGTCTCGGCCTTCGCCTCAGCGGTCGCCGGCCAGGCGCCGTCGCACGCCACGCTGCTGTGCGGCTTCGACCTGCTGCTGTGCGCCGACCAGATCGTCATCGTCGGCGACCGGGACAGCGGCACCGGCAGCACCATGGTGAACGCCGTCTTCGACGTCTCGCTGCCGAACCGGGTGCTGCAGGTTGTCGAAGATGCCGCGACGCTGCCGGCCGGTCACCCTGCTTACGGCAAGATCAAGGTCGGGGGTGAACCAACGGCCTATATCTGCCGTGGCCAGACTTGCTCGCTCCCGATCACCGATGTGGCCGAGCTGCTGCGGGCGCTGAACGGAGACGCGTCATGACCCAGCTCTCCATGCATAGCCCGGTCGGCGATCTCACCATCAGCGAGGACGACGGCGCCATCGTGTCTCTCGACTGGGGCTGGGGAGCGCTGCAGACAGAAACGCCGCTGCTGCTGGAGGCCAAGCGCCAGCTCGAGCGTTTTTTCGACGGCGACCTGAAGCAGTTCGACCTGCCGCTGCGGCCCTACGGGACCAAGTTCAGGAAGCAGGTCTGGGACGGCATGCTCCGGATTCCGTATGGCCGCACAGAGACTTACGGGAAGATTGCCGAGTCGGTGGGCGCGCCGGCGCGGACCGTTGGCGGGGCGTGCGGCGCCAATCCCATCCCGATCCTGATTCCCTGCCACCGTGTCCTCGCCGCAAATGGCGGCATGGGCGGCTATTCCGGCGACGGCGGCGTGGAAACCAAGGTGTTACTGCTGCGGCTGGAAGGCGCGCTGCTGTAGCGCGCCAACGGCCTTGAGGCCCTTTCCTGGTCCGACTACAGTTCCTGCACCACCGGGCAGAGGAGAGCATCGATGAGCGAGATCAATATCCAGCCGACGGACGGCAGCGGCACCTTCATGGGCCACCTGGCCAAGCCGGCCAGCGGCAGGGGACCGGGTGTCGTCGTCATCCAGGAGATCTTCGGCGTCAATGCCTTCGTCCGCGAGACCGCCGACTGGCTGGCGGCGCAGGGCTACATCGCGCTCGCACCGGACCTGTTCTGGCGGCAGGAGCCCGGCATCCAGCTCACCGACAAGACCGAGGCCGACTGGGCCAAGGCCTTCGAGCTGTTCAACGGCTTCAACATCGACAAGGGCATCGAGGACATCGCCGCGACTATAGACGCGCTGCGCAATATGGACGGCTGCACCGGCAAGGTCGGCGCGGTCGGCTACTGCCTCGGCGGCCTGCTGGCCTACCTGACCGCGGCGCGCACCAGCATCGACGCCGCCGTCGGCTATTACGGCGTATCGATCAACGACCGGCTGCCCGAGGCGGCCGGCATCAAGCGGCCGTTGCTGCTGCATGTGGCCTCCGAGGACGGCTTCGTGCCGAAGGAGGCCCAGGCCGCCATGCATGAGGGCCTCGATTCCAATCCCCGGGTGACGCTGCACGACTATCCGGGCCGCGACCACGCCTTCGCCCGCACCGGCGGCGAGCACTACGACCAGCAGGACGCCGATCTTGCCAACAAGCGGACGCTGGATTTCTTCGCTGCCAATCTCCGCTAGCCGGACGGTCGGGGCCAAGGCGTCATGCACGATGCGATCCATCAGGGTTCTATGCGCATAGAAAACCATCGGACCTGCCGCCCAAACGACATCGTTCAGTTGCATCGCGATGCGGAAGGCCGCAAACATACCGTTCAACCGTCATCCTGCCCTGACGAGCCGGCCTGACGCCCGCCCCTTCTGTCCAGGCCCCGCAGGCCAATGAACCGCAAGACCGTGCCTAGCGTGTCCCCCTACCGGAACTTCACCCGTGCCGAATGGTCGCGCCTGCGCGAGGACACACCGCTCACCCTGTCGCCCGAAGAGCTCGACCGGCTGAAAGGCCTTAACGAGCCGATCTCCATGGACGAGGTGATCGACATCTACCTGCCCATGTCGCGCCTGATCAACCTGCACTATGCCGCCTCGCAGCAGCTGTTCCGTGCCACCAACGAGTTCCTTGGCCTGGAAAAGCGCAAGGTGCCCTACATCATCGGCATGGCGGGCAGCGTCTCGGTGGGCAAGAGCACCACCGCCCGCATCCTGCGCACCCTGCTCAGCCGCTGGGCCGACCATCCCAAGGTGGACCTGGTACCGACCGACGGCTTCCTGCTGCCCAACGAGGAGATGGAGCGCCGCGGTATCATGAACCGCAAGGGCTTTCCGGAAAGCTACGACCTGCACGCCATGCTGGCGTTCATGGCCAGCGTGAAGGCGGGTGAGCGCGATGTATCGGCGCCCACCTATTCGCACCTGGTCTACAACGTCCAGCCCGACAAGCGTCTGGTGGTCGACCGGCCGGACATCCTGATCGTCGAAGGCCTCAACGTGCTGCAGACCAGCCCGGCCGGCGCCGAACCCATGCCCTACGTATCGGATTTCTTCGATTTCTCGGTCTATATCGACGCCAGCGAGGAAGACCTGCTGCAATGGTACGTGGAGCGCTTCCTGCGGCTCCGGGAAACCGCGTTCCGCGACCCGCAGTCCTATTTCCACCGCTATGCGCTGCTGACCGAGAGCGAGGCGAAGGAAACCGCCACGTCGATCTGGGAGACCATCAACCTGGTCAATCTGCGCCGTAACATCCAGCCGACCCGCCAGCGCGCCGACCTGATCCTGCGCAAGGGCAGCGACCACACCATGGAATCGGTGGCGCTGAGAGGCGCTTGAGGCTCCGTCAGTTCCACTTCTTCAATTGTCATCCCGGACCTGTTCCGGGATCCGTAAATATGCAGGTAACTGCTCTGCGGATGCACAGACCCCGGAACAAGTCCGGGATGATAACGAGAGCGGGGAAATGGGAATGAAAAAGGGGCGCTGATGCGCCCCTTCCCATGCACTCAAACAGCAAAACCCTCAGGTATTCATCGACTCGAAGAAGTCGGCGTTGTTCTTGCTGTCCTTGACCTTGCTGAGCAGGAACTCGATGGCATCGACGGTACCCATCGGGTTGAGGATGCGGCGCAGCACCCACATCTTCGACAGGGTGCCCTTGTCGACCAGCAGCTCTTCCTTGCGGGTGCCGGACTTCAGGATGTCGATGGCCGGGAACACGCGCTTGTCGGAAACCTTGCGGTCCAGGATGATTTCCGAGTTACCGGTACCCTTGAACTCTTCGAAGATCACCTCGTCCATGCGGCTGCCGGTGTCGATCAGCGCGGTGGCGATGATGGTCAGCGAGCCGCCTTCCTCGATGTTGCGGGCGGCGCCGAAGAAGCGCTTGGGGCGCTGCAGGGCGTTGGCATCCACGCCGCCGGTCAGCACCTTGCCGGACGACGGCACCACGGTGTTGTAGGCGCGCGCGAGGCGGGTGATCGAATCGAGCAGGATCACCACGTCGCGCTTGTGCTCGACGAGACGCTTGGCCTTCTCGATGACCATTTCCGTGACCGCCACGTGCCGCGTCGCCGGCTCGTCGAAGGTCGAGCTGATGACCTCGCCCTTCACCGAGCGGGCCATGTCGGTCACTTCCTCAGGCCGCTCGTCGATGAGCAGCACGATGAGGTAGACCTCGGGATGATTGGCGGTGATCGAGTGGGCGATGTTCTGCAGCAGCACGGTCTTGCCGGTGCGCGGCGGCGCCACGACCAGGGCGCGCTGGCCCTTGCCGAGCGGCGAGATGATGTCGATGATCCGCGAGCTCATGTCGTCGCTCTTCGAATCGCCCAGGGCGCCGCTGCGGTCGAGCACCAGGCGCTCGTCCGGATAGAGCGGCGTCAGGTTGTCGAAGTTGACCTTGTGACGGGCCTTCTCCGTATCCTCGAAATTGATCGTGTTGACCTTGAGCAGCGCGAAATAGCGCTCGCTGTCCTTCGGGGCGCGGATCGGACCCTCGATGGTGTCGCCCGTGCGCATGCCGAAGCGGCGGATCTGCGTCGGGCTGACATAGATGTCGTCCGGACCCGGCAGGTAGTTGGCGTCCGGCGAGCGCAGGAAGCCGAATCCGTCCTGCAGCACCTCGAGCACACCGACGCCGGTGATCTCTTCGCCCTGGAACGCCAGCTGCTTGAGGATCGCAAACATCATGTCCTGTTTGCGCATGTTCGACGCGTTCTCGATCTCGAGCTCTTCGGCGAACGCCAGCAAGTCAGGCGGCGACTTGCCCTTAAGTTCTTGTAGATTCATCGGAATATCCGATTGCCTTCTGGAAGGATGGAACTGTTGCGACCAACCCGGGAATAAGTGGCGATTATCCACTCACTGTGTCCCACCGGTCGGTCGTACTGGTTCTTGTGGAGGTGCTTTTCCGAGAGACCCCGGAAAGGGGCGCGACAGCGTGTGATTACTGCCATGGGATATGGCCACAATGGCCAATGGTTCAAGCCTTGTCCAGCAAAAATGGCGAGTCCGGAAAAGGGCTTGAAACCTGTCCCTAGGAACGGCTGCCCACGACCACGAGGACGACGATGCCAATCATCAGGACCGTGGGAATCTCGTTCATCACCCGGTAGTAGCGTGCCGTACGGGCCCTCTGGTCCTCCCTGAACCGCCGCACATGGCCGGTCATCACGCCATGAACCGCACCCATCAGCAGCACGAGGGTCAGTTTGGCATGCATCCAGCCGTGCTTCAGGAAGGCCCAGTCACTGGCCCACAGCAGCAGCACACCCAGGATCACGCTGGCGATCATGGCCGGGTTGATGATGGCCTTGAGCAGGCGCCGCTCCATGACCTTGAATATCTCGGAGGCCTCCGAGCCTGGCATGGTGCCCGAATGATAGACGAACAGGCGCGGCAGATAGAGCATGCCCGCCATCCAGGCGATCACCGCGGTGATATGCGCCGCCAGGATCCAGGGTTGAATATCGGCCAGAAACAGGGTCATCGCCATCGTCTCCCGGAAATCAGCTGCTCTGCCAGTTCCTGATCAAATCGGACAACGCCGCGACATGCTCGGGCGGAGTCTGCGGCACGATGCCATGGCCCAGGTTGAAGATGAAGGGGCCGTTGGACAGCGACTCGAGAATATCCCTGGCCTGGTCTTCCATCGCCCTGCCGCCCACCACCACCGCCAGCGGATCCAGGTTTCCCTGCACCGCTACGGTCGTCTGCAGCGCGCGGGCGGCCCAGCGTGGCGGCATGGACGTATCGATGGCGACACCGTCGATGCCGGTCGCCGCCGCATACTCGGCGGTCTTGGCGCCCGCGCCGCGCGGAAAGCCGATCACCGGCACGCCCGGATAGCGCCGCTTCAACCGGCCGACGATGGTCCGCGTCGGTCCGGTGCACCAGCGTCCGAACTGGTCCTCGGACAACACGCCCGACCAGCTGTCGAACAGCTGCACCGCATGGGCGCCCGCTTCGATCTGGCGGCCCAGATATTCGGTCGTCGCTTCTGTGAGCACGTCGATCAGCGCGCCGAACGCCTGCGGGTCGCGCATCGCCCAAAGTCGGGTTTCCTGGAATTCCTTGGAGCCGTGGCCTTCGACCATATAGCTGGCGACTGTCCACGGCGACCCGGCGAACCCGATCAGCGCGGTCCCGTCAGGCAGCGCGCCCGCGACCCGATCGACGGTTTCATAGACCGGCGACAGCCGCTCATGGATGGCATCGGGCTTGAGGGCCGCGATGCCGGCGGCGGTACGGATCGGCTCCAGCACCGGACCTTCGCCTTCCCGGTATTCCAGCTTCTGACCTAGGGCATCCGGGATCAGCAGGATATCGGCGAACAGGATCGCCGCGTCCATGCCGTAACGCCGGATCGGCTGCAGGGTCACCTCGGCGGCGGCTGACGGCGTATAACAAAGCTCCAGGAAGTCGCCGACCTGGGCGCGTACCTTGCGATACTCCGGCAGATATCGGCCTGCCTGGCGCATGAACCAGAACGGGGGTCGGTCGACTGGATGATCGGTCAATGCGTCGATCAGGCGCTTGCCGGAGGAAGGCTTGCTCACGTGGCCTTATCCTTAAGGATTCTTTAAAGAGAATAGGTTGAAGAGGTAGTGGATCCCTGTGAGTCACGGGGGTTGCGCAGTCATACAATACTTGTCCTCGTACTGGCCACCCTTATGCCTCGTCCGCCGGCTGCGGGGCGGGGATAGTGGATAACCATCCTGCATGCGAGCCGGAGCGCCGAGTCCCCAGACCTTAATCATGGGGATATCCATCTGCCTGCGCCACGGAGTCTCCGTGACTCACAGGCAGTACCGTTTTCTTGTTCAATGGACTCACTGTTTGACCGACTTATCCCCGCTGACCTCGCGCCGCATGCCGGTCATTGCCAAGCGGCCAAGGTTATGCACAGTTCGTCCACAGTTTCATCCTGGGCGGCAAATGCAGCGATTTCACCTCCATCTGGTCTCCGACGCCACTGGCGAGACCCTGAGTTCCGTGGCCAAGGCGGCGCTCGCGCAGTTCGAAGGCTTCGACGCCATGGAGCACATGCACGCCATGATCCGCAGCCCCAAGCAGATGGAGCTGGCGCTTGCAGCGATCCAGCGCATGCCGGGCCTGGTGCTGTACACACTGGTCGACCGGGAGTTGCGGGCCCAACTCGAGGAAGGCTGCCGGTCGCTGGGCTTCCTGTCGATCGCCGTGCTCGATCCGGTGATGGAGGCCTTCGGCCGCTTCCTCGGCGCGGAAAGCCTGGGACGGCCCGGCCAGCAGCACGAGATGAATGCCGAATATTTCGGCCGCATCGAGGCCATGGGCTTCACCATGGCCCATGACGACGGCTTGCGCACCGACGATCTCCACCAGGCCGATATCATCCTGCTCGGCGTTTCCCGCACCTCGAAGACGCCAACCGGCATTTACCTGGCCAACCGTGGCCTCAAGGTCGCCAACGTCCCCGTGGTGCCCGGCGTGCCCTTGCCCGAAGAGCTGGACGGGCTGAAGAAGCCGCTGATCGTGGCGCTCACCGTTTCACCGGACCGGCTGGTGCATATCCGCCGAACCCGGATGCGGGCCCTGTCCGAGCCCGAGGACACGGCCTATGCGGATCCCGAGGCGGTGGCGGAGGAGATCACCGCCGCGCGGCGTGTCTACCTGAAGCGCGGCTGGCCGATCATCGACGTCACCCGCCGCTCGATCGAGGAAACGGCTGCCGCCATCTACAGCCTCTACCAGCGGCGCCAGGAAGAGTTGAACGGCGCATGAGCCGGCTGGTGCTGGCGTCGGGCAGCCGGGTGCGCGCGGCCATGCTGCGCCAGGCAGGACTGGCGTTCCAGGTGCTCCCGGCCGATGTGGACGAATCCGTCACCAAACGCGAGATGGCCGGCGCCGACCCCATGCGGATCGCTGAGGCGCTCGCCGTCATCAAGGCCAGGGCCGTGTCGCCGTCCTGTCCCGGGGCGCTGGTGATCGGCGCCGACCAGATGCTGGTCTGCGACAGCAACCTGTTCGATAAGCCCGCGGATATTGATGAAGCCCGCAGCCATTTGCGCCGCCTGCGCGGCATGACCCACCACTTGTGCACCGCCGCCGTCATCGTGCGCGACGGCGAGGTGTTGTGGCAGCACAGCGAACGGCCCGAACTGGTCATGCGGCCATTCAGCGACGGCTTCATCGACAGCTATCTGGCCGCGATCGGAGACGATGCGCTGCTCAGTGTCGGCGCCTATCAGCTCGAAGGCCGCGGCGCGCAGCTGTTCGACCGCGTGGCCGGTGATTTCTTCTCGATCCTGGGCTTGCCTTTGCTGCCGCTGTTGGCTTTTCTGAGGCACCGCAACCTGATCGAGGCCTGAGTGTCATCCGCAATACCCATCAAGGCAGGCGTCATGGGCTGGCCGGTCGCCCATTCGCGCTCGCCCGTGATCCACGGCTACTGGCTGAAAAAGCACGGCATTGACGGCTCCTACGGCCTGCTGCAGGTGAGGCCGGAGAATGCTGTCGCGGCGATCCGCGCCTTGCCGGATCAGGGTTATGCCGGGTGCAACTGCACGGTGCCGCACAAGCACGCGGCGCTGCTGGCCGCCGACGTGGTGGATGATCTCGCCCGTCGAATCGGCGCGGCCAACACCATCGTGGTCCGCGGCGGCGTCATACACGCCACCAACACCGACGCCGAAGGCTTCCTGCAAAACCTCGTTCAGGGCGCGAACGCGCTGCTGCGGGAAAAATTCATCGCCAGTACGCAGGGCGCCGGGCACGCCGGCTTCCTGGTCAGCGCGCCCGAGTTCCGGTTCGACGCAGGTCCTGCCGTGGTGCTGGGCGCGGGCGGCGCGGCTCGGGCCGTGCTGGTGGCGCTGCTCGACGCCGGCGTGCCCCATATCCGCCTTGCAAACCGTACCCGCACCCGTGCGAACGAGCTGGCGGCCGAGCTGGGCCATGGCAAGGTCGAGATCGTCGGCTGGGACGAGCGGGAGGCGGCGCTGGCCGGCGCGGCGCTGCTCGTCAACACCACCAGCATGGGCATGCAGGGACAGGAGCCGCTGGTGCTGCGGCTCGACGACCTGCCCGAGACGGCACTGGTCAACGACATCGTCTATGCGCCGCTTGAGACCGACCTGCTGGCGGCGGCGCGGGCGCGTGGCAACCTGGCCGTCGACGGCCTGGGCATGCTGCTGCATCAGGCCGTGCCCGGTTTCGAGGCATGGTTCGGTGTCCGGCCGGCGGTGACGCCGGAACTGCGCAATATCATCGTTCGGGACCTGGGGGGAAAATGATCCTGATCGGACTGACCGGCTCCATCGGTATGGGCAAATCTGAAACCGCCCGCATGTTCCGCCGCGCCGGCGTGCCGGTCTACGATGCGGATGCGGCAGTCCATGCGCTGATGCGCAAGGGCGGCGCGGCGGTCAAGCCTGTCGAGGCCGCGTTTCCGGGCGTCGTCAGGGACGGCGCCATCGATCGGCCCGAGCTCGGCAAGCGGGTGTTCGGCAAGCCCGACGAATTGCGCAGGCTGGAGCGCATCGTCCATCCGCTGGTCGGCCAGGCCCAGCGCCGCTTCCTGCAGCGGGCGCAAGCGCGCGGCGCCCTGCTCGTGGTGCTGGATATCCCGCTGCTGTTCGAGACCGGCGGCAACCGCTATGTGGACTATTCGGTGGTGGTGTCCGCGCCGCCCGAGGTGCAGCGCCGCCGCGTTCTGGCCCGGCCCGGCATGACCGAGGACCGGCTGAAGCATGTCCTTGCGCAGCAGACGCCCGACCGGGTGAAGCGCAGGAAGGCCGACTTCGTCGTGCATTCGGGGCTTGGCAAGGCCTATGCGCGGAACGCCGTCGAGCGTATCCTGAAAACGGTCCGGGAAACCGGCCACGCCCGGGTCTGGCCGGGCCGGATTCTGCTGCGGCGGAGATAGATGCGCGAAATCGTCCTCGATGCGGAAACCACCGGCCTCGACCCGTTGCAGGGTCACCGCGTGGTCGAAATCGGCTGCCTCGAGCTGGTCAACCACATGCCGACCGGCCGCAGTTTTCACGTCTACCTCAATCCCGACCGCGACATGCCCATGGGCGCGTTCCAGGTGCATGGGTTATCCGAGGAGTTCCTGTCCGGCAAGCCGCGCTTTCCCGAGGTGGTCGACGACTTCCTCGCCTTCATCGACGACGGCGTGCTGATCGCCCACAACGCGTCGTTCGACATGGCCTTTCTCAACGCCGAGCTGCAGCGCGCCAGCCGGCCGCTGATTCCGGGCGAGCGGGTGATCGATACCCTGGCGCTGGCGCGGCGGAAATTTCCCGGCGCCAACAACAGCCTCGACGCCCTGTGCCGGCGCTTCAACGTCGACAACAGCAGCCGCACGCTGCATGGAGCGCTGCTCGACTCGGAGCTGCTCGCCGAGGTCTATCTGGAGTTGATCGGCGGCCGCCAGCCCGGCCTGGTACTGTCGGTACAGGCAACGCAGGTCAGCATCGCGGTCCAGCGCAACATCCGCCCGCCGCGTCCGCACGCGCCGACCGGGGAGGAACTGGGCGCCCACGCGGCCTTCGTCGCGAAGATCGCGAACGCGCTCTGGCTGCAGGAATAAGGTTTACCTAGTTCGGCTTGTTGCCGGTCTCGGCGTTGGCCAGGTGCTGGGCGCGGTAAAGGGCGGCGAAGTCGACGGGCTCCAGCAGCACCGGCGGAAAGCCGCCGTCGCGGATCGAATCGGCCAGTACGCGGCGCGCGAACGGGAACATCAGGCGCGGGCATTCCACCAGCAGCAGCGGCGGCAGATGCTCCTCGGGAACGCCGCGGATGCCCCACAGGGTGCCGTATTCAAGTTCGACCAGGAACGCGACCATCTCGCCGCTCATGGCCCGGACGTTGACCGTCATCACCACCTCGAAGCCTTCCGGGCCCACCTGGTTGACGCGGACCGACACGTTGACGTCGATGCGCGGCTTGTGTTCCTCGTTGGACTGGAAGATCGCCGGCGTGTTGGGACTCTCGAACGACAGATCCTTAACATATTGCGTCAGCAGAACGACCTGGCCGCCCTGGTTCTCCGCCTGCTGGTTATTGTCGCTCATGGAATCCTCGCTGGAATGAAGCGCGCGGACTGTAGCGGCGGCGGCGTGGCGCTTCAACCGGCTTATGGCGACGGCGGCAACCGCGGCGGATCGGCCGGACGGGGCGTCTCGACAACCTCGAACGCACCGTCGACAACGCTGCCGGCGCCGGATCCTGGCGACCTGGCAGCGGGCTTCAGCGCACGGTACAGCAGCGCGTAGCCAAGCGTCCGCCGCACCCAGGGAATCAGCAGCAGCAGGCCCAGGATATCGGTGAAGAATCCCGGCAGGATCAACAATCCGCCGGCGGCGACCAGCGCCAGACCGTCCAGCACGTCGTTGACCGGCGCGATGCCCTGCCTCAGGCTGTCCTGTGCCCGGCCGATGGCTTGAGGCGCCCGCAGGCGGATGATCGCCGCGCCCAGCCCCGCGGCGAGGAACACCAGCGCTATGCACGGTACCGCACCGATCAGCGCCCCGACCCGGATGAACAGGTAGATTTCCAGCGCCGGGACGGCGATGAATATCAGGGCCAGCGCAATCAGCATGCTTGTTCTTTCGGCAACCGCGAATTATCTATGGTCGATACGGCCATGCGCTTGCCGGCGGCCCGCCGATACCTTTCAACTGGGTTTCGGGCGGGGCCACGTCAACGGCCGGGCCGAAGTGAAAGGCTATACGTAGTATCATGGGCGGCGGACTCGATCTCATACTTCTGGCTCTGCTCGCGGGTTTCATCATCCTGCGGCTGGTCAGCGTGCTCGGCCGCCGCACCGGCAACGAGCGCCGCCAGGAGAATCCGGCCGGCCTCGAACGCGCGCCTGCGCCCGACGCCAAGACCGTCGATCTGCCCGGACGCGACCGTGTGCAGTCTGCGCCCCAGCCTTCCGCGAGCAGCTTCGACCGCGAGACGCCGCTGGGCAAGGTGCTGTCACGGATCATGATGGCCGACCACAGCTTCGATCCGGATAGTTTCCTCGATGGCGCCAGCGGCGCGTACTCGATGGTCACCACGGCCTTCGCCGAGGGCGACCGCGAGACCTTGCGCTCGCTGATCAGTCCCGACGTGCTGCGCGATTTCGAATCCGCCATCGCCGAGCGCGAGGCCGCGAACCAGACCATGCAGACCACGATCGTCGACGTCCTCAAGCATGAGATCACCGACGCCAAGCTGGAGAACGGCACGGCCGAGGTCACCGTCATGTTCAAGGTCGAGCTGATCAGCGTGGTACGCGAC
The DNA here is from genome assembly GCA_943329845.2 of Candidatus Kuenenia stuttgartensis. Classification (GTDB taxonomy): domain Bacteria; phylum Pseudomonadota; class Alphaproteobacteria; order SMXS01; family SMXS01; genus RI-34. The sequence goes on from CALQFM020000005.1 coordinate 18,037, forward strand.
AGCGAGGGCCGGATCATCGAGGGCAATCCGTCGGACACCGAGACGGTCACCGACGTCTGGACCTTCGCACGCCAGGTCAAGGCCCGCGACCCGAACTGGACGCTCGTCGCCACCGACTCCAACGACTGACCGGGCCGCGAGGGCCGGCCGGCGGTGCAGATCAAATCCCCTTTCCTTCCCGTCCTGTTTTTCCTTGCCGCACTGACGGCTATCGGCGTCTGGCTGCTGATATCGCGGCAGCCGCCCGTGCCGGTCCCGCCTGGCGAGGAGCCGCCGCTGACCCTCTCCTTGAAGCCGGTCACCTATGCCGATCTCGAGGGCTGGGACAAGGACGACCAGTCCGCCGCGCTGAAGGCGCTGCTGCGTTCCTGTGCTTCCATGCTCAAGCAGCCTGCCGACAAGCCCATGGATGGCGACGGCTTCGCCGGCACGGTCGGTGACTGGCAGGCGGATTGCCGCGACGCCGGGGGTGTCCGCCCCGGGGACCCAATCGCCGCCCGCCGTTTCTTCGAGGATCGCTTCCGGCCGTTCTCGGTCCGCGTGGGCCATGACGCCGACGGCCTGTTCACGGGCTACTACGCGCCCATCGTCGCTGGCAGCCGGAGTCGCGATGAAACCTACCGGGTACCGCTGTACAAGGTGCCGCCCGAACTGGTCATGGTGGATCTGGGCGCGTTTCGCCCTGCTCTCAAGGGCGAGCGCATCGCCGGCAAGGTCGAGGGTAACAGGCTGGTGCCTTTCGCGTCGCGCGGCGACATCGTCGGCGGCGCGCTGTCGGGCCGCGGGCTGGAAGCCATGTACCTGAAGGACCCGGTCGACGCGTTCTTCCTGCAGATCCAGGGATCGGGCCTGGTGCGGTTGCCGGACGGCGGTCTGGTGCGCCTCGGCTACGCCGCCCAGAACGGCCATCCCTACACCGCCATCGGCAAGTTGCTGGTGCAGCGGGGCCTGATGACCCGGGACGAGGCCAGCATGCAGACCATCCGCGCCTGGGTGAATGCCCACGGGGCCGAGGGTGCGGCGCTGATGGACGAGAATGCCTCCTACGTCTTCTTCGAGGAACAGCAGGCCGAAGGCGCCATCGGCTCACAGGGCGTGGTGTTGACCGGTGGCCGCTCCATGGCCGTGGACCGCAAGCACATGCCGCTGGGCGCGCCATTGTGGCTCGACATCGCGAGCGAGGACGGCAGCCGCAAGATCCGCCGGCTGGTGATCGCCCAGGACACCGGCGGCGCGATCCGCGGCGCGGTGCGCGGCGACTTCTACTGGGGCGAGGGAGATAGGGCCGAGGCCGCCGCCGGCGCCATGAAGGATCCGGGCCGCTATTACATCCTGCTGCCCGTGCCGCTTGCCGAGAAGGCGGTCCGGCCCAAGGCCCAATCCGCACCCGCGTCATGACCCGCAAGCCGCTCAGGCCGGAGGACGCCGCGCTGTGGGCGGCGGTGACGAAGGACGTGGCGCCGCTGAAAGGCGTAAAGCCCATGCGCTTCGACGCCTGGCGGCATCCGCGCGACATCCCCATCCGCGATCATTCGGCGCGCCGCCACGCGGCCGAGCCCATGTTCGACATGCCGCCGCGCCAGCTCGCTCCGGCGCCGCAGTCGCTGACCGGCCTCGACGGCTCGCGCGCCAAGCGGCTGCAGCGCGGCCAGCTCGCCGTCGAAGGCCGTCTCGACCTGCATGGCATGACCCAGGATAAGGCCTGGCGCGCGCTGGGCCCATTCCTCGCCCGCTCGCAGGAGATGGGCAAGCGCGTGGTGCTGGTGGTGACCGGCAAGGGCGGCGCGAAGAAAGACGACATCGAGGACGCCTGGGCCGAGCCGCGCACCGGCATCCTGCGCAACCTGGTCCCGCAATGGCTCACCGAGGGCGAGAACGCGGCCCGGGTCGTCGCCTGGCATCCCGCCGCCCAGAAGCACGGCGGCGACGGTGCGCTCTACGTGGTGATCAGAAGAATCAGGTAGGGAAACTGCGTTCCATCATCAGGATGTCGACGTAGCGGCCGAACTTGAAGCCGGCCTCGCTCAGTTCGCCGATCAGGCGGAACCCGAATTTCTCATGCAGCGCCACCGAGCCGGGGTTGGGCTGGGCGATCATGGCGATGGCGCGGTGCAGGTCCGGCTGCTGGTCGAGGGCGCCGAACAGCGCGCCGTAGAGCGTGCTGCCGATGCCCTGCTCGTCGGCGTGGGGCGCTAGGTAGATGGCGACCTCGATGGTCTGCTCGTAAGCCTGCTTGTCGCGGAACGGTGTGGAATAGGCAAAGCCCTGGATGACGTTGCCGGCGCTGGCGGCCACGAACAGCTGATGCGGTCCGTGCGTCGCGAACTGGTGGAACCAGCCCAGCCGGTCCGACGTACGGAACTCCCTGGTGTCGAAGGTGATCACCGTGTTGGCGACGAAGTAGTTGTAGATCTCGGTGATCGCCGCCAGGTCCGCTTCGGTGCCGTGACGGGTGTTGGCCATTACAGAATGTGCTTCGACAGGTCGGTGTCGCGCACGAGGGCGCCCACATGAGCGTCCACATAGGCGGCATCGACGATGACCGTGGTGCCAGGCTTGTCGGTCGCCTCGAAGCTGATCTCGTCCAGCACCAGCTCCAGGATGGTGTGCAGCCGGCGCGCGCCGATGTTCTCAACCGACAGGTTCACCTCGTAGGCGGTCGCCGCCAGCGCGTCGATGCCGTCGTCGGTGAAGTCGAGCGTCACGCCCTCGGTCTCCATCAGCGCCTTGTACTGCTTGATCAGCGAGGCTTCCGGATCGGTGAGAATGCGGCGGAAATCGTCGCGGCTCAACGCCTTGAGCTCCACCCGGATCGGGAGGCGGCCCTGCAATTCCGGCAACAGGTCGGAAGGCTTGGCGATCGAGAACGCACCTGACGCGATGAACAGCACGTGGTCGGTGCGCACCGGGCCGTATTTGGTGCCGACCGTGGTGCCCTCGATCAAAGGCAGCAGGTCGCGCTGGACACCCTCGCGCGACACGTCGGCACCGCTGCGTTCGCCCGAGCGGGCGGTGATCTTGTCGATCTCGTCGAGGAACACGATGCCGCTCTGCTCCACCGCGTCGATGGCGGCGCGGGTGACGTCCTCGTCGTCGAGCAGCTTGTCGCTCTCCTCGGCGATCAGCATGGGATGGCTTTCGGCGACGGTGGTGCGCTTGTCCTTGGTGCGACCGCCCATCATCTTGCCGAACACGTCATTCAGGTTGAGCATGCCCATCTGGGCGCCGGGCATGCCCGGGATGTCGAAGGTCGGCAGGTTGCCGCCGCCGCCATTTTCGGCCACCTTGATGACGATTTCCTTGTCGTCCATCTCGCCGGCGCGCAGCTTCTGGCGGAATTTGTCGCGGGTGTCGGGGCGCGCGTCGGTGCCGACCAGCGCGTCGAGCACCCGCTCCTCCGCGGCCAGTTCGGCGCGGGCGCGGACTTCCTTGCGCTTCTTTTCGCGCACCATGACGATCGCCGACTCCAGCAGGTCGCGGATGATCGACTCGACGTCGCGGCCCACATAACCAACCTCGGTGAACTTGGTTGCCTCGACCTTCATGAACGGCGCTTCCGCCAGCTTCGCCAGCCGGCGCGAGATCTCGGTCTTGCCGACGCCGGTTGGGCCGATCATCAGGATGTTCTTGGGCAGCACCTCGTCGCGGAGATTGTCGGGCAGCTGCTGCCGGCGCCAGCGGTTACGCAGCGCCACGGCAACGGCGCGCTTGGCGTCGTTCTGGCCGACAATGTAGCGGTCGAGCTCGGAGACGATCTCGCGGGGGGAAAAGGCGCTCACTTGGCCTCCAGCACTTCGACGGTGACGTTCTCGTTGGTGAACACGCAGATGTCGGCGGCGATCTTCATGGACTTGCGCACAATCTCCTCGGCGCTCAGCTCCATGTCGTAGAGCGCCTTGGCGGCCGCCAGCGCGTAATTGCCACCCGAGCCGATGGCGATGATGCCGTCGCCGGGCTCCAGCACGTCGCCGGTGCCGGTCAGCAGCAGGCTGACGTCCTTGTCGCCCACGGCGAGCAGCGCCTCCAGCCGGCGCAGGTAGCGGTCGGTGCGCCAGTCCTTGGCCAGCTCGACGCAGGCGCGGGTAAGATTGCCGCTGTGCTTGTCCAGCTTGCCTTCCAGGCGCTCGAACAAGGTGAACGCGTCGGCGGTCGCGCCCGCGAAGCCGGCGATGATGCTGCCGTCGCCGATCCGCCGCACCTTGCGGGCGTTCGGCTTGACGATGGTGTTGCCCATCGAGACCTGGCCATCGCCCGCCATGACGAGCGTGCCGGCCTTGCGGACCGAAAGGATGGTGGTACCGTGCCAGGAGGGTGTGTCGGACATGGCTGGTTACATAGGGACCTTGGAGAAGGGTTGCAACTGGCGAACCGGAGACCCGCAAGCCTTGTCCCGCCGGAAAACAGAACTACACAATATCCGCCGTTCCCGGTATGAGAATGCGACATGCGCACCGCCAAGATCGAACGCAACACCAAGGAAACCCGGATCGCCGTCGAGGTGAACATCGACGGGACCGGTGTCTATGACGTCGAGACCGGCATCGGCTTTCTCGACCACATGCTGGAGCAGCTGTCGCGCCACTCGCTGATGGACCTGACGGTCCGTGCCGAGGGCGACCTGCATATCGACTTCCACCACACCACCGAGGATACCGGCATCGCCATCGGCGAGGCGGTGTCGCAGGCGCTGGGCGACCGCAAGGGCATCGAGCGCTACGGGTCGGCCGTCATTCCCATGGACGAGACCTGCACCCGCGTGGCGCTCGACATGTCGAACCGGCCCTACCTGATCTGGAAGGTGGAATTCACCAGGCCCAAGCTGGGCGACATGGACACCGAGCTGTTCAAGGAATGGTTCCAGGCGTTCTCCCAGGCGGCCGGATGCACCCTGCACATCGAGAACCTGTACGGCGAGAACAACCACCACATCGTCGAAAGCTGCTTCAAGGGCGTCGCCCGCAGCCTGAAGCAGGCGCTCGCCATCGATCCGCGCAAGGCCGACGCCGTGCCGTCGACCAAGGGCGTGCTCGGCGGGAGCCTCTGATGGCCGGGACGCTTCTCTACACGGTCCATGAAAAGGGCGGCGTGGAAGGCGAGGTCGAGTTCGTCCGCGAGGGTTTCAGCGTCCTTGCGTTCATTTTCACGGTGCTGTGGCTGTGGGTGCGCCGGGCCTGGCTCGCCGGTTTCGTGGTGCTGGGCATCTATCTGCTGCTGGTCTTCGGCCAGAGGGCGATGGGCGTGCCCGAATATCTGAACTGGGCCATCCAGGCGGTGGTCGCCGTGGGCGTCGGTATCTTCGGCCGCGACTTCCAGCGCGCGGCGCTGACGCGGCGCGGCTTCGTGGAGACCGGGGTTTCCACCGGCGATTCGATCGAGGAGGCCGAGATGCGCTATTTCGGCAAGCGTATCAACCAGCTCGCCGTGCTGCCGCCGGACGTCCATGCGAGCACGCCTCATGGCGCCGCGCCCCATTGCACCGCGCCGGTGATCCCGGCGTAGTTTGAGCTTGTCATGCCCGCGCGATGCGGGCATATGCCCCCACAATCAAAACCCCGCGAGAAAGCCATGGCCACGGCTGAAACCGTCGCGATCATCGATTACGGCTCGGGCAATCTGCGCTCGGCCGAAAAGGCGTTCGCCCGTGCCGCCGGCGAGGCCGGCACGGGACAGGACATCGTCGTCACCGCCGATCCGGCGGTGGTGGCGGCCGCCGGCCGCGTGGTGCTGCCCGGCGTCGGCGCGTTCGCCGACTGCCGCCAGGGGCTGCTCGGCATCGCCGGCATGGGTGCGGCGCTCGAGCAGGCCGTCCACGTCCGAAAGGCGCCGTTCTTCGGCATTTGCGTCGGCATGCAGCTGATGGCCGAATGGGGCCTCGAGCATGGCCGTCATCCGGGCCTGGGCTGGCTGAAAGGCACCGTCGCGCTGATGGAGCCGTCGGACCCGTCGCTGAAGATCCCGCACATGGGCTGGAACGACCTGGACATCCGCGCCGCGCATCCGGTGCTCGACGGCATCGCCACCGGCGAGCACGTCTATTTCGTCCACTCCTACGCCTTCCGGCCCGACGACCCGGCCGACCTGCTGGCCACCGTCGACTATGGCGGGCCGGTCGCGGCGCTGGTCGGGCGCGCCAACATGATCGGCAGCCAGTTCCACCCGGAAAAGAGCCAGGCGGCGGGACTGAAGCTGATCGGCAACTTCCTGAGGTGGACGCCGTGATCCTGTTCCCTGCCATCGACCTGAAGGACGGCAAGTGCGTGCGCCTGCTCTATGGCGACATGGACAGGGCGACCGTCTATGGCGAGAACCCCGCCGAGCAGGCCCGTAAATTCGAGGATGCGGGCTTCCAGTGGCTGCACCTGGTCGACCTCAACGGTGCCGTCGAGGGCAGGCCGGTCAACGCGCCCGCCGTCGAGGCGATCCTTGAGGAGATCTCGCTGCCGGTGCAGCTCGGCGGCGGCATCCGCGACATGGCCACCATCGAGATGTGGCTGGGCAAGGGCGTGCGCCGGGTCATCCTCGGCACCATGGCGCTGCGCGACCCGGCCACGGTCAAGGCAGCATGCAAGCGGTTCCCCGGCCGCATCGTCGTCGGCATCGACGCGCGCGGCGGCATGGTGGCTGTCGAGGGCTGGGTGGAGACCTCCACCATCACCATCGTCGACCTGGCCCGCCAGTTCGAGGACGCTGGCGTGGCGGCGATCATCTACACCGACATCGACCGCGACGGCGCGCTGACCGGCGTCAATGTAGAGCAGACAGCTCTGCTGGCGCGGGCGACCACGATCCCGGTAATCGCGTCCGGCGGCGTCGCGTCGCTCAACGACCTGACGGCGCTGAAAGCCACGGGCGCGCCGTTCGAGGGCGTGATCTCAGGCCGAGCGCTGTATGACGGAAGGCTCGATCCCAAGGCGGCACTGGAGCTGCTGAAATGAGCCTCGCTCTGTCCCCTACTCCGCGTCATTCCCGCGCACGCGGGAACCCAGATGGGGCAAGGAACGAGGCGGTGGTGCGCTTCATTCACGAAAAGATTCTTTCGTGGACCGAGCGCGCGGAAATGGCATTGCTCTACGATCATCTGGGTCCCCGCGTGCGCGGGGATGACGACGGTTTTTTGCGGATAGTTCACCCATGCTGAAGGCGCGCATCATCCCCTGCCTCGACGTGAAGGACGGGCGCGTCGTCAAGGGCGTCAACTTCGTCAACCTGCGCGACGCCGGCGATCCCGTTGAACAGGCCAAGGTCTACGACGCCGCGGGCGCGGACGAACTCTGCTTCCTCGACATCACCGCGAGCCACGAGAACCGCGGCATCATCCTGGACGTGGTCCGCCGCACCGCCGAGCAGTGCTTCATGCCGCTCACGGTCGGCGGCGGCATTCGCACGGTCGAGGACGTCAGGAAGCTGTTGCTGGCGGGCGCCGACAAGGCCTCGATCAACACCGCTGCCGTCAACAATCCGGACTTCGTGCGCGAGGCGGCGGAAAAATTCGGCTCCCAGTGCATCGTCGTCGCCATCGACGCCAAGCAGGTGGCGCCGGGCCGCTGGGAAATCTTCACCCATGGCGGTCGCAACGCCACCGGCATCGACGCTGTCGAGTACGCCCGGCAGGCGGAGCGCAACGGCGCAGGCGAGATCCTGCTGACCTCCATGGACCGGGACGGCACCGGCCAGGGCTTCAACATCCCGCTCACCCGCGCCGTCGCCGACGCGGTGCGCATCCCGGTTATCGCCTCCGGCGGCGTCGGCACCCTGGACCATATGGTCGAAGGCATCCGCGACGGTCACGCGACCGCGGTGCTCGCGGCGTCGATCTTTCACTTCGGCACCTATTCGGTCGCTCAGGCCAAGCAGCACATGGCGGCGGCGGGCGTTGCCATCCGCCCCTTCGGCCCATAAGGTTTCGCCATGCCCCAGGAACACCTGATCGACAAACTTTTCGCGCTTATCGAGTCCCGCCAAGGCGGCGACCCGGACAAGAGTTACGTGGCGAAGCTGCACAGCAGGGGCCTCAACAAGATCGCCGAGAAGATGGGTGAGGAGGCGATCGAAACCATCGTCGCCGCGGTCGCCAAGGACAAGGGCGAAACCGTCGCCGAATCCGCCGATCTGCTGTTCCATCTGATGGTGCTGTGGTCGGCCAAAGGAGTTACCCCGAAAGAGGTGTTCACCGAGCTGGCGCGCCGCGAGGGCGTCTCCGGCATCGAGGAGAAGAAGGGAAGGAAGAAGTGACGGCCTACGACCAGAACAACATCTTCGCCCGCATCCTGCGCGGCGAAATCCCCTGCAAGAAGGTCTACGAGGACGACAGCGCGCTCGCCTTCCACGACATCAATCCGCAGGCGCCGATCCACGTTCTGGTTATCCCGAAAGGGCCATACGTCTCCATGGCCGACTTCACGGCCAACGCGCCCGATGCGCTTGTGCTGGGTTTCTTCCGCGCCGTCGGCAAGGTCGCGGCCGAACTGGAGCTGGTCGAGCCAGGCTACCGGATTCTCGCCAACCACGGCCCCAATTCGCACCAGGAAGTGCCACACCTGCACATCCATATATTCGGCGGCAAACGCCTCGGACCCATGTTGGCCAAGGACTGGGCCAAGGGATAAGTATGGGTTCGTACAGAGCTTTTCGCTGAATTTTTCCGGACACTTTTCACTCTCCTGAACGTTACCACCGGTGGGCCGACAACCACGGGTTGTTCAACGTCGAGGAGTTGATGGACAGATTTGACGCATTGCCTGGCGACATGGCGACGGTTGAGCGAGTGGCGCTCGGGAGCGCCGCGCTGCCGGATAATGCCTTTGCCCAGGCCCTCGAAGCGATCATCCCGCACTTGCGCGGTTATGCGCGCAGCCTGTCCCGTTCGCCGGCCCAGGCCGACGATCTCGTCCAGGATGCGTTGTTGCGTGCCTGGTCGGCCCGCGCCCGCTTCTAGGCCGGTACCAACTTCAAGGCATGGATGTTCGTCATCCTGCGCAACGTCTTCCTCAGCGGCCTCCGGCGCCGGAAGTTCGAGCAGGAAACGACCGGCAACGAACCTGAGATCATCGCGCCTGCCGCCCAGCCCGGCCACATGGAGCTGCTCGCATTGCGCGACGCGCTCGCGAAGCTGGCCCCGTCACGGCGCGAGGCGCTGATGCTGGTCGGCGCGGCGGGCATGTCCTACGAGGAGGCGGCCAAGGTGTGCGGCTGCGCCGTCGGCACCATCAAGAGCCGGGTCAGCCGCGCCCGGTCGGAGCTTCAGCTTCTGCTGGAGGGCGAAAGCCCGGAGCCCGATCCGGCCGGCTGATCCCTATCCCAGCTTTTCCGCGAGCAGCGCCGCCAGATCGGCCTGGGGCCGGGCGCCGATGTGGCTGATCGCCTCGGCCGCGGCGATGGCGCCGATTCTCCCGCACTCGGCGAGCGGCCGTCCCCTCGTCAGGCCCGACAGGAAGCCGGCGGCGTAGAGGTCGCCCGCGCCGGTGGTGTCGATCACCGTCACGCCGCGCTCGGCGCCGATCACGTGCACGTCGGCCCCGTCGAGGATCACCGAGCCCTGCTCCGAGCGGGTCAGCACGGCCAGCGTGCCGGCCTTGCGCACGGCCTGCAGCGCCTCGTCGAAGGTGGCGACCTGGTAGAGCGACAGGATCTCGGCCTCGTTGGCGAAGACGATGTCGACCTGGTCGACGAGGGCGCGGAATTCGTCGCGATGCCGGTCGACGCAGAACGAATCCGACAGGGTCAGCGCCACCTTCCGGCCCGCGCCGTGGGCGATCTCCAGCGCCTTGCGGAACGCGGCCTTGGCGGCGGGCGGATCCCAAAGATAGCCCTCCAGATAGGTCACCTTCGCCGCGCCGATGACCGCCGGATTGATATCGTTGGACGTCAGATCGTTGGCCGCGCCAAGCAGGGTGTTCATGGTGCGCTGTCCGTCCGGCGTCACCACGATCAGGCAGCGACCGGTCGGCGGGCCTTCCAGCGCGGGCGGCGTCATAAAGCTGATGCCGATGGAGCGGATGTCGTGGGCGAACACCTCGCCGAGCTGGTCGTCGCGCACCTTGCCGATGAACGCGCCCTTGCCGCCCAGAGAGGCCATGCCAGCCATGGTGTTGGCCGCCGAACCGCCCGAGATCTCCACGCCCGGCGGCATGGCGGCGTAGAGCCTGCCCGCCTGCGCGGCGTCGATCAGCATCATGCCGCCCTTGGTCAGGCCGTGGCGGTCGAGGAAGGCGTCGTCGGCCTGGCAGAGAACGTCGACAATGGCGTTGCCGATGCCGACAACATCGATTTCATGCATGGGGAGACTTTCTGGCGGTTGTGTCGCGGCGAGTATAGGGTCGGACGTCCGAGGCGCAACCGCACGGTGCAAGGTGGGCGATGATGGTTGCTCTCGCGCCGATATTTCGGGATGGTGGCGGCACGGCGCGGATGGTGCATGTGTTCAAGGGAGTGGCGAAGGTTGCGAGGGCTTAGGATCGTGGTGCTGGCGGCGGTGATCGCCGCTGTTTCGGCGGGCGCCGCGGACGCCAGGAGGAAGAAGCAGGAGACGCCGCCGCCGCCGGTTCAGCAGGCGCCCGCGCAACCGGCAAAGCCCGCCATTCCCGATATCAATACCCGCGCCAGGGAGTTGATGGACCTGGACGCGGAATCGGTTCGTGCCCGCTACGGTCAGCCGCGGCTGCTGCGCAAGGAGTCGCCCGCCCAGGTCTGGCAGTATGCCGACGACACCTGCGTGCTGCTGGTGGTGCTCTACGAGCCCAAGGACGGCAAGGGCAGCCCGCGGGTCAAATACGCCCAGGGCCGCATGCTGCCGGGACGGGAGACCGAGGTGGCCAACTGCCTCACCGGTCCGCGCCCGAGCACGCCGGCCAACGCCTCCACGCTGCCATCCGCCAGCCCGGTGGTCATCCCCGGACGGCCCCTGTCCGGCACGCCGATCTATTCGCCAGGCGATCCGGTGCCGCCATCGGCGGCGGCGCCCAAATAGGCGCTAGATCGTCTTCGCCTTGTAGGCGCACAGATCCTCGACGATGCATTTCGGGCACTCAGGCTTGCGCGCCTTGCAGATGTAGCGCCCGTGCAGGATCAGCCAGTGGTGCGCGTGCAGCTTGAAGCGGTCGGGCACGACCTTGTTCAGCTTGGTCTCGACATGCAGCGGCGTCTTGCCCGGCGCCAGGCCGGTGCGGTTGCCGACGCGGAAGATGTGGGTATCGACGGCGATGGTCGGCTCCCCGAAGGCCACGTTCAGCACCACGTTGGCGGTCTTGCGGCCCACGCCGGGCAGCGCTTCGAGCGCGTCGCGATCCCGCGGCACTTCGCCACCATGCTTGTCGATGAGTAGTTGCGACAGGGCGATGACGTTCTTCGCCTTGGCGTTGAACAGGCCGATGGTCTTGATGTAGTCGCGCAGCCTGTCCTCGCCCAGCGCCACCATCTGCGCTGGCGTCGTCGCCACCTTGAACAGCGGTCCGGTCGCGCGGTTCACGCCGACGTCGGTGGCCTGGGCCGACATCACGACGGCGACCAAGAGGGTATAGGGGTTGATATAGTCGAGCTCCGTGCGCGGCTCGCTGTCCGCGCCCTCCAGCCTTGTGAAGAATTCCTCGATGTCGGCCTTTTTCATGGGCGCCATGTTAGAGCGGTTTCAGCCAAGGCTGAACCGCTCTAACTTCGGTCGCCGCGGCTTTCGGGCGGCAAGGCGATTCCGCCTTACCTGAAAGCGCTATAAAGCCGCATGACGGACGGGCAAGCGTAGGCCTATGTTTCCGTCATGACCGATCCCGCCGTGCATTTCGACGCGGTGCTGCATCCGCACCGGTCGCTCAGCCGCAAGGGCTTCCTGATCGTGATGATCATGGTGGGCGCGATCAGCTTCGCCGGCGGCATGGTGTTCCTGCTGATGGGCGCGTGGCCCATATTCGGCTTCTTCGGACTGGATGCGGCGATCATCTATGTCGCGTTCCGCGTCAATTTCCGCGATGGCGAGCGTTACGAACGGGTCTGCCTCGGCGACGACGGCCTCGAGGTGCTGCAGGTGGCGCCTGGCGGCGCCGAGACGCGCACATCATTCCAGCCTTACTGGACCCGCGTGCTGGTGGATGAGGAAGGCTGCCTGGTGCTGCGGTCCCATGGCAAGTCCATGGAGCTGGGATGCTTCCTGGTCGAGCATGAGAAGGAAAGCTTCCGCGCGGCTCTCGATACCGCCTTACGGGCGTTCAAGGCTCCGCGGTTCGCCGGCTAAAGCTTCAGCACATCCTGCATCGTGTAGAACCCGGGCGGCTTGCCCGCCGTCCACAGCGCCGCGTGCACCGCGCCGCGGGCGAAGATGATGCGGTCGCCGGCCTTGTGGGTCAGCTCGATGCGTTCGTCGTCGGCCGCGAAGACCACCGTGTGGTCGCCCGCCACGTTGCCGCCGCGCAGCACCGCGAAGCCGATGTCGCCGCGCTTGCGCGCGCCGGTGATCCCGTCGCGGCCGCGGTCGGCCACCTCTTCCAGTGCAACACCGCGCCCCTCCGCTGCCGCGCGCCCCAGCGCCAGCGCGGTGCCCGAGGGCGCGTCCACCTTGTGGCGGTGGTGCATCTCGACGATCTCGATGTCGAAGCTGTCGTCGAGCACCTCGGCGAGGCGCCTGGTCAACGCGATGCTCAGGTTGACGCCGAGCGAGAAATTGGCCGCCTGAACGACGACGGCATGCCTGCCGGCCTCGGTGATCGCGGCCTGCTGATCCGGTTCCAGGCCCGTGGTGCCGACCACATAGGCGGTGCCGGTCTCGGCGGCGATGCGGGCGTTCTCCACGGTGACCCTGGGAATGGTGAAGTCGATGATCACGTCCGCCTTCCCGAACAGCGCCCGAACGTCGTCGGTGAGCGCGACGCCGAGCGGCTCGATGCCGGCCAGCGTGCCCAGGTCCTTGCCCATGTCCGGATTGCCGGGCGCGTCGACGGCGCCGATGACTGCCGCGCCCTTCGCTTCGGTCACCGCGCGCACCAGCGCCCGGCCCATGCGGCCCGCGCCACCCAGGATGCCCACTGCAAGATCGCTCATCTCACCTGCTCCCAACCCAGCTGTCATCCCGGCGAAAGCCGGGACCCAGTCCTGCAACCACCGCGCCCTATGAAGCTGGGTCCCGGCTTTCGCCGGGATGACAAGGAAAGGAAACGGCGGGAGAACCCCGCCGCCGTTTAGCACGAAAAAGAAAGTGGCCGAACCCTAATCCTTGATCAGGTCGTCCCAGAACTCCTTCGCGCGGGCGAAGAAGCCTTCGGATTCGGGGCTGGACTTGCCGCCGCCGGCGGCCTCGAACTCGCGCAGCAGGCGCTCCTGCTCCTTGGTCAGGTTGACCGGCGTCTCCACGCCCACATGCACGAACAGGTCGCCGATGCCGCCGCGCTGCAGCCGGGGCATGCCCTTGCCGCGCAGGCGGAACTGGCGGCCGGTCTGGGTGCCCTCGGGGATGGTGACCTTGGCCTTCTTGCCGTCGATGGTCGGCACCTCGATGGAGCCGCCCAGCGCCGCGGTGGTCATGGGGATCGGCACGCTCATGTGCAGGTCCATGCCCTCGCGCTCGAAGATGCCGTGCGGTTTCACCGACAGGAAGATGTAGAGGTCGCCGGCCGGGCCGCCGCGCGTGCCGGCCTCGCCCTCGCCGGACAGGCGGATGCGGGTACCGTTCTCGACGCCCACCGGAATGGCGACAGACAGGGTCTTGTCGCGGGTCACGTGGCCGGCGCCATGGCATGACGCGCATGGATCGCTCACCGTCTGGCCGGCGCCGTGACAGGTCGGGCAGGTCCGCTCGACGGTGAAGAAGCCCTGCTGGGCGCGCACCTTGCCCATGCCGCGGCAGGTCGGGCAGTCGACCGGCTTGGAGCCGGGCGCCGCGCCGGTGCCGCCGCACGGCTCGCAGGCGACCGAGGTGTTGACGTTGATCTCGGCCTGCTTGCCGGAGAAGGCCTCCTCCAGGGTCACCGCATAGTCGTAGCGCATGTCGGCGCCGCGTTGCGGGCCGCCGCGGCGCTGGCCGCCACGCTGGCCGAAGGCGCTGCCGAACAGGTCCTCGAAGATGTCGCTGAACGACCCGTTGAAATTGAAGTCGAAACCGCCGCCACCGGGCCGTCCGCCACCGTTCTCGAAGGCGGCATGGCCGAACTGGTTGTACGCGGCACGCTTCTGCGGGTCCTTCAGGACCTCGTAGGCCTCGTTGATGTCCTTGAACTTGCGTTCGGCGTCGCCGTCGCCGGGGTGGCGGTCGGGATGGCACTCCATGGCCTTGGCGCGGAACGCCTTCTTGATCTCGCCATCATCCGCCTCACGGCTGATGCCGAGCATCTCGTAGTAACAAACCTTCGCCATCTGTGCGTCCCTGGGAAGCCCTCGAAACAACGGGCGGCAGGGGTCGCCTGCCGCCCGGTTACTGTCGCGTTACGACTTGTTCTTGCCGTCGTCGTCGACTTCCTCGAAGTCGGCATCGACGATGTCGTCGCCATCACCGCCGCCAGACGGGCCGTCCTGCGGGCCCGCCCCGCCGGTCGGCGGGGCCTGTTCGGCCTGGTGCGACTTGTAGATCGCCTCGCCCAGCTTCATCGACGCCTGCAGCGCCGCCTCGGTCTTGGCGTTGATCTCGGCCAGGTCGTCGCCTTGGAGCGCCGTCTTCAGCGCCGCGACGGCATCCTCGATGGCCTGCTTGTCGCCGGGCGGGATCTTGCCGCCGTGCTCGGCGAGCTGGCGCTCGCTGGTATGCACGATCGACTCGCCGTTGTTGCGGGCGTCGACCAGCTCACGCCGCTTCTTGTCCTCGCCGGCGTTGGCCTCGGCTTCCTTCACCATGCGCTCGATGTCGGCTTCCGACAGGCCGCCCGAGGCCTGGATGCGAATCTGCTGCTCCTTGCCGGTGCCCTTGTCCTTGGCGGTGACGTTGACGATGCCGTTGGCGTCGATGTCGAAGGCGACCTCGATCTGCGGCACGCCGCGCGGCGCCGAGGGGATACCGACCAGGTCGAACTGCCCCAGCAGCTTGTTGTCGGCCGCCATCTCGCGTTCGCCCTGATAGACCCGGATCGTCACCGCCGTCTGGTTGTCCTCGGCGGTCGAGAAGATCTGGCTCTTCTTGGTCGGGATGGTGGTGTTGCGGTCGATCAACCGGGTGAACACGCCGCCCAGGGTCTCGATACCCAGCGACAGCGGGGTCACGTCGAGCAGCAGCACGTCCTTGACGTCGCCCTGCAGCACGCCCGCCTGGATGGCGGCGCCCATGGCGACGACCTCGTCCGGGTTGACGCCCTTGTGGGGCTCGCGGCCGAAGAACTCCTTCACCCGCTCGACGACGCGCGGCATGCGGGTCATGCCGCCGACCAGAACGACTTCGGCGATCTCACCGGCCGACAGGCCCGCGTCCTTCAGCGCCGCCTTGCACGGGCCGATGGTCTTCTCGATCAGCTCCTCGACCAGGGCTTCCAGCTTGGCGCGGGTCAGCTTCATGGTCAGGTGCTTCGGGCCGGTCGCGTCCGCCGTGATGAACGGCAGGTTCACTTCCGTCTGGGCCGTGCTCGACAGCTCGATCTTGGCCTTCTCGGCGGCTTCCTTCAGCCGCTGCAGCGCCAGCTTGTCGCCGCGCAGGTCGATGCCGTTCTCCTTCTTGAACTCGTCGGCCAGATAGTTCAGCAGGCGCAGGTCGAAGTCCTCGCCGCCCAGGAAGGTGTCGCCGTTGGTGGACTTCACCTCGAACACGCCGTCGCCAATCTCGAGGATCGAGATGTCGAAGGTACCGCCGCCAAGGTCATAGACCGCGATGGTCTTGCCTTCCGACTTGTCGAGGCCGTAGGCCAGCGCCGCGGCCGTCGGCTCGTTGATGATGCGCAGCACGTCGAGGCCGGCGATCTTGCCGGCGTCCTTGGTGGCCTGGCGCTGGGCGTCGTTGAAATAGGCCGGGACGGTGATGACCGCCTGGGTGATCGTCTCGCCCAGGTACTTCTCGGCGTCTTCCTTCAGCTTCTGCAGGATGAAGGCGCTGATCTGGCTCGGGCTGTACTTGTCGTTGCGGGCTGCGACCCACGCGTCGCCATTGTCCGCCTTGACGATCTTGTAGGGGACCATGTCGATGTCCTTCTTCGTCGCCGGGTCCGAGAACGGACGGCCGATCAGGCGCTTGATGGCGAAGAAGGTGTTTTCCGGGTTGGTCACGGCCTGGCGCTTGGCCGATTGGCCGACCAGCCGCTCGCCGTCGCCGGTGAAGGCGACGATCGACGGCGTGGTGCGCGCGCCTTCCGAATTCTCGATGACCTTGGGGCTCTTGCCGTCCATGACGGCCACGCACGAATTGGTGGTGCCCAGGTCGATGCCGATAACTTTAGCCATCTCGTTGTTCTCCTCTTTTTCCTTGTGGCGGACCGGGGCAGCCACGTCGTGCACCGCGCCGGCCCCCTCGGGAGCCTCGAATTTTGGTTCGGCCGTTATATAGTGAGGCGGTTTTTGGCCTACAACCACTGATGACTCGAAATTCGTGAATCTTCCAAATGCCTTGAATCCCGCCGGAGAGCGCCCATGACCGACGCGGACACGATCATCGCGCGCCTCGGGCTGCTGCCGCATCCGGAAGGCGGCCACTACCGCGAGATTCACCGCGCCGCTGGCGAGGGCCGCAGCCCGGCCACCGCGATCTACTATCTGCTGCGCGCGGGCGAGCGGTCGCACTGGCACCGCATCGACGCCACCGAGATCTGGCACTGGTACGCTGGCGCGCCGCTGCTGCTGTCGGTGTCGGCGGACGGTGAGGCGGTGGCCCGCCACATCCTCGGCAACCAGCTCGACCTGGGCCAGCTTCCCCAGGCCATCGTCCCGCCACACGCCTGGCAGGCGGCCGAAAGCCAGGGACACTGGTCGCTGACGGGCTGCACGGTGGCGCCCGGTTTCGAGTTCTCGGGTTTCGAGATGGCACCCGAGGGTTGGCGGCCGGGACAGGCGAAAGTTATTGAAAAATAACTAATAATTGTCATCCCGGCGAAGGCCGGGACCCAGCCCTATCTTGCGAAAGACCAGCGCGCAGCGTGCAACAACTCGCCAGGTCTGGATCCCGGCCTTCGCCGGGATGACGGCTGGGGTGGGGCGCGTACCTACCCCTTCAGGAACGTCTCGGCCCTGAACACCGACAGCAGTTCCAGCCCTTCCTTCGCCAGTTCCTCTGCGGCGCCTTCCTGCCGGTCGACGATGGTCAGCACCTTCGACACCTCGGCGCCCATCTCGCGCATGGTGCGCACCGCCTTCATCACCGAGCCGCCGGTGGTGGTGACGTCCTCTATCATCAGCACTTTCGCGCCCTTCAGCGCGTCGTCGGACGGCAGGCCTTCGATGGGCAGGCGGGTGCCGTGCTCCTTGGGCTGCTTGCGCACGATCAGGCAGGGCACCGGCGCGCCGGCCAGCCAGCTCGCCATGGTGGCGCAGGCCAGCGGCGGCACCGCGCCCAACTCCAGCCCGGCGATGAAGTCGGGCTTCTCCCGCTTCAGCACCTCGACGAAGGCGGCGGCGATCAGCGCCGAACCTTCCGGGTCCAGCATGGTCGGCTTCATGTTGAAGTAGAAATTGCTCTCGCGCCCCGACGCCAGCCTGATGATCTTGCCCATGCCGAACGACTTGGCGCGGATGATCTCGGCAAGGCGCGCCGGGTTGGGCGCAAGGATGCTGGCGGCGTCGGACATGGCGAACCTCGGGCTGGGGAAGGTAACCGGGTTTATCAGGCGCGATCGGGGACGGCAAGGAGGTGCGCCTAGCTACTCTTCGTCTGTCCAATAAATCCCGTCGACCTTCCCGCTCTCACGCAGAATGTCCTCGATCGCCTGTTTGAGGGCAGCTGTGCGTTCGGCAATGTCGATCCGGCGAAACCAACGCCAGATGATTGGCTTGTCCGGCCTGACGAAGCATTGCAAACCGTAATCGCCGTGGTCGTCAAAGCCGTACTGGCAGCCGATCCACTGGTTGTAGCCATGGATCTTTTTCAAGTTCACATACCAACCCCAATCTTCCTTGCCCACGTAGTCGACCGGAAAGCCTTTGGAAGGAAGCCGTTCCTCAAGGAGTGCTGCAACGAAACGGCCGCCATGTTCGATCATGGCACCTTCCTCCGATACGTCGAGATGAGCGAGTTCGGGAGCGAGAACCTCTGGGTCGAAGAGGGCCTTCGACTGAAAACGAATCCAGCGCATGAAAATCCCCGACGCTGCCGCGAACATTGCGGCCACAGAATGCCACAATCTCGCGCCTAGGTCAGCGTTTCTTCAAATTCTCCAGTGTTTCGAACAGCTTAGGCATATCCGCCCGCGTCACGTGCCGGTGGTTGAACTCGCCTGCCCCGGCGATTCCATCCGGGTTCTCCACCCAGACCGTCTCGGTGATGGGCACGAACTTGTCCAGCATCCGGTTGACGCCGATGTTGCGCGGCCTCGTCTGGTGGGTCAGGCGGTTCATGTCGCAGGCCTCGCAATACATGGCGATGCGGTGCGGATAGAGCGCGGTCGAGATGCCGGTCTTGCGGGCGAGCGGGTTGGTCAGGTGCCAGTGGGAGAAGTTGCTGTCCGGCGCGTAGCGATTCAGCAGGGTGTAGCCCACGAACGTCTCGTCGAGGGTGATGGCGAACGCCATGGAGCGCTGGTCCGGGTCGCCGGTGCGCAGGGCCCGGCGGAAACGGGCGCGCGTGTCGTCCTCGGTGCCCAGGCGGGCCCTGTCGATGCCGAGGAACGCCAGATAGTCGTCGCCGCTGTCGTACCAGTAGCGCACGACGGCCTCGATATCGTCTTCGATGAGGTCACGGAAGGCGGCATGGCCGGCGGCGATGGTCTCGCCCCCGTACCGCGCCGGGCTCACTTCCCCGCGTCGGCTTTCGCCGGCGCCTTGGTCACGCCGACCATGGCGGGGCGCAGCAGCCGGTCGCCCAGGGTGTAGCCCACCTGCAGCACCTGGTTGACAGTGCCGTGGGGCTGGTCGGCGTCCTCCACCTCGAACATGGCCTGGTGCAGGTTATGGTCGAACTTCTCGCCGTGCGGGCGCACTTCCTTGACGCCGTGGCGCTGCAGCACGTTGGCGACCTCGCGGCCGGTGAGTTGGACGCCCTCGACAAAGCTGCCGAACTTGTCGTCCTTGTCGGCGCCCTCGGGCAGCGCGTCGAGCGCCCGGCCCAGATTGTCGGCCACCGCCAGCATGTCGCGGGCGAAACCGGCGATCGAGTACTTGCGGGCATCCTCCACGTCCTTCTGGGCGCGGCGGCGCACGTTCTCGGCCTCGGCCACGGCGCGCAGCATCTTGTCCTTCAGGTCGGCGATCTCGGCTTGCGCCAGCGCCAGGCGCGCCTCCAGATCGACGGCCTCGCTGGGATCGGCGCCACCGGTTTCCTGGCCAGATTCGGGAGTGTCTTGTTCGTCGTTCATCATGTCCTCAACTCAGAAGCCGGTTCGTCGTTCATCATGTCCTCAACTCAGAAGCCGGCCCACGACGCGGGCGGTGTAATCGACCATCGGCACGATACGGGCATAGTTGATCCGGGTCGGACCGATAACGCCCAGGATGCCGATGACGTTTCGTTGCTCGTTGGCGTAGGGGGCCAGAATCAGCGACGAGCCCGACAGGCTGAACAGCTGGTTTTCCGAGCCGATGAAGACGCGAACGCCCTCGGCTTCCTTCGCCAGGTCCAGCAAATGGATGAACTCGCGCTTGTTTTCAAGGTCTTCCAGCAGCCGGCGGATGCGCTCCAGATCCTCGGCCGCCTCCAGGTTCTCCAGCAGGTGGCTCTGGCCGCGCACGATCAGCGTCTGGTTGCCTTCGGTCGGGCCGGTCCAGATCGCGAGGCCGTCCTCGACCACCTTGCTTGACAGCGCGTCGAGCTGGGCCTGGTGCTCGGTCAACTCGCTCAGGATGAAGGCCTTCGCCTCGTCCAGCGTCTTGCCGGTCATGCGCGCGTTCAGATAGTTGCCGGCGCGCTGCAGCGTCGACGGCATCATGTCGGCGGGCACCTCCATGATGCGGTTCTCCACCTGGCCGTCCTCGGTCACCAGCACGGCGAGCGCGCGGCCCGGGTTCAGGCTGACGAACTCGATGTGCCTTATCGCCACGTTCAGCTTGGGCGCGATCACCAGACCGGCCGCGTGCGACAGGCCCGACAGCATCGCCGACGCCTGCTGCAGCACGCCGTCGATGGTCTGGCCGCCCGCGCCCATGCGGCCCTGGATGGCGTTGCGCTCGTCGTTACTCAAATTGCCGAATTCCAGCAGGCCGTCGACGAAGATGCGCAGGCCGCGCTCGGTCGGCAGCCGCCCGGCCGAGGTATGCGGCGCATAGAGGAGTCCTGCATCCTCCAGGTCGGCCATGACGTTGCGGATGCTGGCCGAGGACAGGTTCAGGCCCAGCCGCTGGACGAGGGTGCGCGAGCCCACCGGCTCGCCGGTTTCCAGGTAGGCCTCGACAATGCCGCGCATGATCTTGCGCGTGCGTTCGTTCAGTTCCTCGATCATGACCCGACTATGTAGGCAAACCGCCCCGCGGTTCAACGTGAAGCGGACGCGGCGGGTCGTCGCGCTGGACGCGGCGGGAGACACGGACTAGAACGCTGCCACCATTCCTTGCGGGAAAACCCATCATGCGCCCATCCGGCCGATCCCCCGACCAGCTCCGTCCGATCTCGCTGGAAACCGGCTTCTCCGCCTATGCGGAAGGCTCGTGCCTGGCGCGCTTCGGCGGCACCCACGTGCTGTGCACCGCCTCGCTCGACGAAGGCGTGCCCGGCTTCCTGCGCGGCAAGGGCAGCGGGTGGGTGACGGCGGAATACGGCATGTTGCCGCGCTCGACCCACACGCGCAGCTCGCGCGAAGCGGCGCGCGGCAAGCAGACCGGCCGCACCCAGGAAATCCAGCGCCTGATCGGCCGGAGCTTGCGCGCAGTCACCAACATGAAGGCGTTCGGCGAGCGCCAGATCGTCATCGACTGCGACGTGATCCAGGCCGACGGCGGCACCCGCACCGCGTCGATCACCGGCGGCTACGTGGCGCTCTACCTGTGCTTCAAGAAGATGCAGGACCAGGGCCTGATCGAGAACATCCCGCTGACCAGCCAGGTCGCCGCGGTGTCCTGCGGTATCTTCAACGGCCAGCCGGTGCTCGACCTGGACTATCTGGAGGATTCCAAGGCCCAGGCCGACGCCAATTTCGTGCTGACCGGCGCGGGCGGCATCGTCGAGATCCAGGGCACCGCCGAGGACGAGCCATTCTCCGAGGCCGAATTCCTCCACCTGCTGTCGCTCGCCAAGGGCGGCATCGCCGATCTGGCCCGCATCCAGCGCCAGGCGCTCGGGATCGAGTGATGGCGCGGCGCTTTCCCGGCGGACGGCTGGTGGTCGCCACCCACAATCCGGGCAAGGTGCGCGAGATCAACGACCTGCTGCGTCCGTTCGACGTGGACGCGGTCTCGGCGGGAGAGCTCGGCCTGCCCGAGCCGGAAGAGACCGGCACGACGTTCCGCGCCAACGCCGAGCTGAAGGCCCTGGCCGCCGCGGCCGCGTCGGGCCTGCCCGCGCTGGCCGACGATTCCGGCCTGTCGGTGGCGGAACTCGGCGGCGACCCGGGCATCTATTCGGCGCGCTGGGCCGGCGAGGCCAAGGATTTCGGCGTCGCCATGCGCAAGGTCCATGACCTGCTGCGGGAGGGCGGCAAGGACGGCAGCCGCGCCCATTTCACCTGCGCCCTGACCCTGGCCTGGCCCGACGGCCATGTGGAGACCTTCGAGGGCGAGATCCACGGCGACCTTGTCTGGCCGCCGCGCGGCGTGCACGGCTTCGGCTATGACCCCATCTTCCGGGCCGATGGCCACGACATCACCTTCGGCGAGATGGACCCCGACGAGAAGCACGCGATCAGCCACCGCGCCGTGGCGTTCCGGCAGCTGATCGATGCGTGCTTCTGAACCCGGATTCCCTAAAGCTGGCTTTGCAGTCTACGTCCACTGGCCGTTCTGCCTGTCGAAATGCCCGTATTGCGACTTCAACAGCCATGTCCGCGAGGCGGTCGACCAGGACCGCTGGCGCGCCGGCCTGCTGCGCGAGATCGATCACTACGCTGCGCTGACGCCGGGGCGCACCGTCACCAGCGTGTTCTTCGGCGGCGGCACGCCGTCGCTGATGGCGCCGGAGACCACGGCGGCGGTGATCGACCGCATCGGCGAACGCTGGGGCTTTGCCGACAATCCCGAGATCACGCTCGAGGCCAATCCGACCAGCGTCGAGGCGGGCCGCTTCACCGCCTATGAAAAGGCCGGCGTCAACCGGGTCTCGCTGGGCGTGCAGGCGCTGAACGACGCCGACCTGAAGGCGCTGGGCCGCGGCCACAGCGTCACCCAGGCGCTGGACGCCGTGGCGCTCGCCCGCGACACCTTCCCCCGCTACAGCTTCGACCTGATCTATGCCCGGCCGGGCCAGACCGTGCCGCTGTGGGAAGCCGAGCTGGCGCGTGGACTGGCGCTGGCGGGTGACCATCTGTCGCTCTACCAGCTCACCATCGAGGAAGGCACCGCCTTCCACGCCGCGTTCCGCGACGGCCGCTTGGTGCTGCCCGACGAGGACACGTCCGCCGAGCTGTACGAGGTGACGCAGGCCATGACCGGCGCCGCCGGCATGCCCGCCTACGAGATCTCCAACCACGCCGCGCCGGGCGGCGAGAGCCGGCACAACATGACCTACTGGCGCTACGGCGAATATGCCGGCATCGGCCCCGGCGCCCATGGCCGCCTCCATCTCGGCGCGGTGACCGCGACCGCCCAGCGCCGCAAGCCCGAGACCTGGCTCGACCTGGTCGAGGCGCAGGGTCACGGCACCGAATTGATGAACGCCGTACCACCCGCCGAAAGCGCCGAGGAGATGGTGATGATGGGCCTGCGCACGGTCGAGGGCGTCGACCTGGCGCGGCTGGCGGCGATTTCGGGCGGCAGGCTGGAGGATGTAGTCGATCGCGAGCGGCTGGCCGATTTGCTTGATCAGGGGATGCTGCTGCGCACGCCGGACGCTCTGAAGGCCACGCAGCAAGCCTGGCCGGTCCTCAACGAAGTGATCCGGCGGCTGCTGGGTTAGCCTAACCCCACCCTATAATTTTGGGCTAAAACCCCTACGGCCGCGCGACCGGCGCGCCGAATTCCTGCGGCGCCGGGTCCACCGTGTTCATGCCCGACGGGGTGATCTGGATCACCGCCAGGCCGCGCTCGGCGACGCCCTCGCGGTCGAAGCGGAACACGCCGTCGATGCCGGCGAAGCCCTTCGCGTCGGCCAGCGCCGACGCCGTGAACGGCCGGTCGGGATGCATCTTCTTCAAGGCGGCGACCAGCGCCACCGCATCATAGGCGATGCTCGACACCCGCGGCGCGGTGCCGCCATAGACCCTGCCGTAATGGGTCGAGAAGGTCACGCCGGTCTCGGGCGACGGGCCCGCATAGAACGCGCCGGCCAGCGCCGGTTCGTTCTTCAGGCTGGCGTCGTCCCACAGGCCGGTGCCGAGGAACTTCACCTTCTCCGGCTCGATGTCGTAATAGGGCAGCATGGGCGCCAGGGTCTTCAGCAGCCCGCCGCCGGTGGCGATCAGCAGCGCGTCGAACTGGTACTGGTAGACCGGCTGCTGCACATAGGGCGGCGCGCCGGGAACGGCCGGCGGCACCGGCTCGGTCGACGGCACCTGGACCTTGCGCGCGGCCAGGCGCTGCACCGGCGGCGCCAGCGCCTCCTCGGTCTCCTGGAACGGCTCGATGGCGACGATCGTGCCGCCATATTTCGACGCGGCGTTGCGCAAGGCCTCGGTCACCATGGTGCCATAGGCGGATTCGGGCACCAGCGCGGCCAGCCGCTTGTAGCCCTGGTCGATGGAATATTTGACGATCCGGTCCACCTGCTGCTGCGGCGTGAAGCCCAGGATGTAGACGCCGCCGCCGGCCACGGTCCGGTCGCTGGAGAAACCCACCAGCGGCACCTTGTACTGCTTCGCCACCGGCCCGGCCGCGCGGATGCCGTCGGCGAAGATCGGCCCCAGCAGGATCTGCGCGCCATTGTCGATGGCGTCCTGCGCCGCGCCCGCCGCGCCCTTCGGGCCCTCGGTGTCGCGCGGCAGCAGCACGATGGTGGGATCCTGCACGTCGAACAGCGCCAGCTGCGCCGCGTCCAGCATGGCCTGGCCCAACGCCTGGTTGCGGCCCGACAGCGGCAGCAGGAGGCCGACCTTGGTGAAGCCCTTCTCGAAATACTTGTCCGGCCGCTGGGGCAGGGTCGGCAGTTCCTCCTCCGGCGGCGGCAGGGCGGCCACCACCTGCGGCGGCGGCGGCGGCGCGACCACCTCTTCCCGGACGCCGCCGCAGCTGGCCAACGCCAGCATGGACGCCGCAAGCAAAAGCGGGCAAAGATGGTTTCGGATCAGGCGGAAGAACGTCATGCAGGCGGGCCTTTAGGAAGGCGAATTCGGTCGGATGCGCCTGATCGGGCTGAACAGGAACACCCCATGACTATGGAAGCCCCCGAAGGCCAAGTCAAACTGACGCCCGGCCTTTACCTCGTCGCGACCCCCATCGGCAATCTGCGCGACGTCACCCTGCGCGCGCTCGATGTGCTGCGCGCCGTGAGCGTCGTCGCCTGCGAGGACACGCGGATCACCAGGCGGCTGATGGACCGGTACGCCATTCCCACGCCGCTGTCGCGCTACGACGACCACAGCAGCGACGCCGACCGCCAGCGGCTGATCGACCGCATGAAGGCGGGCGAGGCGGTGGCGCTGGCTAGCGACGCGGGCACGCCGCTGGTTTCCGATCCCGGCTTCAAGCTGGTGCGCGCGGCCATCGCCGAGGGCGTCGACGTGGTGCCGATCCCCGGCCCGTCCTCGGTGCTGGCGGCGCTGTGCGTGGCCGGCCTGCCGACCGACCGGTTCAGCTTCGGCGGCTTCCTGCCGGAAAAGCAGGTGGCGCGCCAGAACGCGCTCAACGAGGCGCTGCGGCTGCCCGGCACCATCGTGGTGTTCGAATCCGCCCGCCGGCTGCCCGCCTCGCTGGCCGACCTTGCCGCCATCGCCCCCGGCCGGCCCGTCGTCGTCGCCCGCGAGCTGACCAAGCATTTCGAGGAGGCGGTGCGCGGCACCGCCGCCGAACTGGCGGCGCGCTACCACAAGGACGGCCCGCCGCGCGGCGAGGTGGTGCTGGTGATCGGCCCGCCCGACGAGGCCGATCCCGACGCCGCCGACCTGGACGCGGCGCTGCGCAGCGCCCTGCGCGACCTGTCGGTGAAGGAGGCGGCCAGCGCCGTCGCCTTCATGCTCAAGCTGCCGCGGCGGCAGGTCTATGCCCGCGCCGTCGAGCTGTCCCAGGGACCAGAGGGCGAATGAGGGGCGGCGCATGAGGACGACGGCGCAGCGCCGTCGCGCGTTCCAGGCCGGCCGCAAGGCCGAGACGCTGTGCTGCTGGCTGCTGCGGCTGAAGGGCTACCGCATCCTGGCGCGCAACTGGAAGACGCCGGTGGGCGAGGCCGACATCGTCGCCCGGCGCGGCCGGTTGCTGGTGTTCGTCGAGGTCAAGGCCTGCGCCAGCCACGGCGCCGGCATCGAGGCGGTGTCACCCAAGCAGCAGCGCCGCGTGCGGCGCGCGGCCGAGGTCTATATCGCCGCCCATCCGGCGCTGGCCGCGCTGGACATGCGGTTCGACATCATGACAATTGCGCCCCGAAGCTGGCCGACCCATAGTCCGGGCGCCTGGGGATATGAATAGGGAACCTGCCGCATGAGTCTTGCCGTCGCCATCCAGATGGACCCGATCGCCGGCATCAACATCAACGGCGACAGCACCTTCGCGCTGGCGCTCGAGGCCCAGCGCCGCGGCCACGGCCTCTACTACTATTTGCCGAAGGATCTGAGCTTCGTTCACGGCCGCGTCGTCGCCTTCGCCCACCCGTTGGAGGTCCGGCGCGAGCAGGGCAACCATTTCAGCCTGGGCGCGGGCGAGACCATCGACCTGGCCACCTTCGACGTCGTCCTGCTGCGCCAGGACCCGCCCTTCGACATGGGCTACATCACCACCACCCACTTGCTCGAGCACGTCCACCCCAAGACGCTGGTGGTGAACGACCCGCACCATGTGCGCAACGCCCCGGAGAAGCTGTTCGTCACCCGCTTCCCCGACCTGATGCCGCCGACCCTGATCAGCGCCGCCAAGCGCGACATCGAGGAGTTCCGCCGCGAGCACCAGGACATCATCATGAAGCCGCTGTTCGGCAATGGCGGCGCCGGCGTGTTCCGGGTCAAGCCCGAGGACGAGAACTTCAACGCCCTGTTCGAGATGTTCACCCAGTTCTACCGCGAGCCCATCGTGGTGCAGCGCTACGTGCCCGAGGTGCGCCAGGGCGACAAGCGGATCATCATCGTCGACGGCCGCGCGGTGGGCGCCATCAACCGGGTGCCGGCGCAGGGCGAAAGCCGCTCCAACATGCATGTGGGCGGCCGGCCCGAGAAGTCGACGCTCACCAGGCGCGAGAAGGAGATCTGCGAGGCCATCGGCCCGGCGCTGGCCGAACGCGGCCTGATCTTCGTCGGCATCGACGTGATCGGCGACTACCTCACCGAGATCAACGTCACCTCGCCCACCGGCATCCAGGAAATCGACCGCTTCGACAACGCGAATATCGCGGGGTTGGTGTGGGATGCGATCGAGGCCCGGCGGGTGAGGATGTAGTCTGCGCACCGGAGGTGCCGCTCTCGCTGGCGCCTCTATGCGCCGACGACCAACTTAAGCCGTCCTGTGCCACAAGACCTGCCGATTTATTCGTGTTTGGACGGGATTCAATTGTCTCCGGAACTCGCCTAATCCCACGAGTCTGGATCGTTGATCCGGCTGATCCAGTAGTCGTCGAGGTTCATTAGCGCCTCTGCAAGACGAGTGTGCCCCTTGGCCACTGCTTGGGCCGCTGCGACGGACAGCATCATACCTTCGTTCCACGGGTCGCCCCGATGTGCGACGATGCAGTCCATCAGCAGCGACAACCCGTCAGTGTACGCGGAAGCCAAATCGCGTGGGATTTTCGGCCCGCGGCCGGCCGCCCTTGCTACTTCGATCGAGGTCGGAAGCAGGAAAAAACTGGAGTCTATCGGACCGGCCGTATCGAGCCCGATTTTAACAATGTGCGGCAGTGCCGCATATGAGGCGGTGTAGACATCGTCCTGGTGACACAGGCTCGACCATAAGGTGAACCACGGCTCGTCGGAAACATCACCCTTCGGTCCAGGTGAGCCTTCCAGTTGGCCAAGAAGCGCGGGAATATCCGATGCCGGGCCATAGGCATGGCTCAACTCGGACCAGCGCGGGTCATCAAGTGAAAGCATGTGGCTCTCCAAAGGGCGACGCAGTTTCAGATAGCCGATAGACCGCCCGGAAAGTCAAATGCCTACCGCGTTGCGTTGGAGAACGCTCCCGTAACGGAGTATTCTCGGTCCGCTGGGGGCGCTGAGGGGGGAGACGCATCATGGATGCGGTGTCCGCGCAGGATGCCGCCCGGCTGGCGGCATCGGTCTACCGCGCTCTGATCGGCGAACGCGCCGGCGACAAGTACAAGGCCCACGACCTGGCGACGGCGCCCGGCAGCGGCGTTGACCGTTCCGTGCTGCGCACCTTGCTGATCAAGACGACCTCCGGCGACTACGCCGCCGGCAAGGAGGAGCAAGGCCGACTAGACCATCGCGTTCACCCGCTTGTAGCGAGCCTGCGACCCGGCACGGAACTGCAATCATTCGCCGCTAGTATGACCGCGCCTGAGGCGGCCGGAGGGCAGGCGTGAAAAAACGACGCACGGAATTGTTGCCATTTGATGAAGCGCTCCCAATATCCTTGCTCCTAGGAGCAAGGCCCATGGATCTGAGCGGCGTTTTCGACAATTCGGGAAGTTTGCGGGGGCCGTCCTACGGCGACCTGCACCGTGAGTTCAAGTCAGCGGCGACCTACTGGCCCAAAAGCGCGCCGGTCGACGGCCTGCCGCGCGGCGACGGTCACACCGTGCTGGTGGTGCCCGGCCTACTGACCACCGACGCCTTCACCTTCGCCCTGCGCCAGTTCCTCACACGCTGCGGCTATCATGTCGAAGGCTGGCAGATGGGCTTCAATCTCGGCCCGACGACGCGGGCCATCGCCGGCCTGACCAAGCGCCTCGAGCGTCTCAGCAAGCGCGAGGGCGGTCCGATCAGCCTGATCGGCGTCAGCATGGGCGGCATCCTGGCGCGGCACCTGGCGCACGAGAATCCCGACCTGATCCGCAAACTGGCGACCGTGGTCAGTCCGGTACGTTTCCCTACCGCCTCGAACCTTGAGCCGCTGATCCGCGTGCTGTCGCCCCTCTACAGCAAGGATGTCAGCCCGCGGGACTATGCGCGGCCGCTGGAAATGCCGGTGATGGCGGTCTACACCAAGGACGACGGCCTGATCGCCTGGGAAACCTGCCGGGGCGCCGACGACCATGCGCACCATGTCGAGGTCGAAGGCGGCCACGTCACCATCTGCCGCAACCCGCAGGTGCACCGCGCGCTGGCCGAATGGCTGGCGGCCTGATCATCCGTTAGCGTCGGTAGCCGTTTGCCGGTAGGATTTCCGGCAAGGGGTGCGCATGCCTGCCAGAGATACATCGCCGCACGGAAAACCGATCCTCGTCATCTTCGACGTGGACGGCACGCTGGTCGACAGCCGCGCCTTCATCGTCGAGACCCAGCGCCGCACCTTCTTCGCCCATGGGCTGACGCCGCCGTCCGCCCGGCAGGGGCTGTCGCTGATCGGCCTGTCCCTGCGGGAGTGGGTCGAGCAACTCGCCGGCCCCGAGGCGCCCATCGATGCCATGGTCGATACCTATCGCCGGTTCATGCCGGTGCTGCGCAACGACCCGTAATACCGCGAGGTGCTGTTCCCCGGGATCAAGGCACTGCTCGACCGGCTGGCGGCGCGGGCCGACGTGGCGCTGGGCCTCGCCACCGGCCACCAGATGACCAGCGTCGGCGAGCTGGTCAGCAACTTCGGCTGGCACGGCTTGTTCCGCACGGTCCAGACACCCGACAACGCCCCGTCGAAGCCCGATCCCGGCATGATCCTGAACGCCATGCAGGCGACCGGCGCGGCGCCGTCCGATACGGTGATGATCGGCGACAGCACCGTCGACATGGTCATGGCGAAGGCGGCCGGCGTCACCGCCGTCGGCGTCTCGTGGGGCTACAACCCGCCGGTCAAGCTGTACGCCGCCGGCGCCGACCGGGTGGTGGATTCGGTCGAGGCGCTCCGCTTCATGCTGGACGCCCGGTTCCCGCCCGGAGAGGCCGGATGAGGGACGACGATACGCTGCGCTTCTATGCCGAGCACGCGGCTGCCTATGTGGCCGGCACGCGCAGCGCGCCCGCGGTCCGCCTCGCCGGTTTCCTCGCGTGGCTTGCGCCGGGCGCGGCCATCCTCGAACTGGGCTGCGGCGGTGGCGTCGACGCGGCCGAGATGCTCCGGCTGGGCTTCGAGGTCGACGCCACCGACGGATCGCCGGCGATGGCGGCACAGGCGTCGGCGCGGCTCGGCCGCGCGGTGCGGGTGATGGCCTTCGACGCACTCGACGCCGAAGCCGCCTATGATGCGGTCTGGGCCAATGCCTGCCTGCTGCACGTGCCGACGGCCGGCCTGCCCGGCGTGCTCGCGCGTATCCACCGGGCGCTGAAGCCGGGCGGGAAATTCAACGCCGGCTACAAGGCCGGGAACGGCGAGGGTCGCGACGCGCTGGGACGATATTACAACTTTCCCGACCGCGAGGCCTTGGCGGCGGCCTATGCACAGGCCGGTTCGTGGGCCGATCTGTCCATGGAGGAGACGCGGGGCAAGGGCTATGACGGCGTCGAAACGCCGTGGCTGCATGTGGACGCGCGCAAGTCCGCCTGACCGGCCTAAATCAATCGGATGGAAGGACAACGGAGCGCGCGATGACCCAGCCCGCCGAGGTCGAATTCGCCAGCCAGCAGTTTCAGGACTGGCTGACCGCCCTGAAGACCCGCGCCCTGCTGCAGACCCACAACCAGAGCCAGGCGATCATGCGCGCCGTGCTTGCCGAGCTGCGGCGGTACATGAGCACGGACCAGGTGCTGGATTTCGCGGACGCATTGCCGCCGCTGCCGCGCGGCATCTTCCTCGAACGCTGGCGTCCGGCCGACGCCATGCCGCTCGCCTCGGCCGCGGATTTCACCGTCGGCGTGGTGCGTCGTCTGTCGCCGCATGTGATCCCGCCGGACTCCGTGGCGGGCGACGTGCTCGCCGTTCTCGCGGCCCATGTGAGCGCGCGCAACGGCGCCGTCATGCGCGCCGCGCTGCCTGAGGCGCTCAGACCGTTGTGGCCCGACTGTCCCGAGGCGGCCGGCGAGCCCGGCTATCTGCGGCGCGCCACGGACGGCTCCTGATCACGAATTATCAAACTATCGCAATAGTGCTATCTGACAATTGAAAAATCTATAAAGCTGATATAGTCTAAGCTCTTAAAGGAATCCCTTCGGACACCATCGGATGAAGTCTGTCGCTTACTATCGCCGCTCGGTCCGGCGCCATCTCGATCTGATGGCCCAGCGCGAGGCGGTCTACCGCAAGCTGGGCTACGACGCGGCGCTGGAATTCACCGAGGTGGAAGCCGGCCGCAAGGGCGACCGCCCCGAGCTGATGCGGGCGCTCGACGCCTGCCGCGAGCACAAGGCGAGCCTGCTCGTCGCCACCATGGACGGCCTCAGCCGCGACCGCCTTTTCCTGCGGACTCTGGCCGACGCGGGCGTGCTGGTGTCGTTCTGCGACTTCCCGGTGCCCGACGGCGCCGGCGGCCGCTTCATGCTGCAGATGATGGCCCAGGTGGCCGAGCTGGAATCGGGCCTCGCCAGCCGGCGGACCACGGCCGCGCTACGCGCCCGGGTCGAACGCGCGGGGCAATGGGACCGTAACGCGCGCCATCATCTGGTGCCGGGCGCCGGCCAGGCGGCCGCGGTGCAGGCGATCCGCGACCGGGCCGACGCCCGCGCCGCCCAGCTCATCGGCATCATCGGGCCGCTCGCCGACCAGGGGCTGACCCTGGCCGCCATCGCCGAGACGCTGAACGCGCGCGGCGTGCCCACCGCGCGGCGCGGCCGCTGGACGCCGGCGTCGGTCAAGCGGGTGCTGGACCGGGTTGGCTAGATTTCCGCCTTGCGCAGATGGGTCTTCAGCGCGGCCAGCATGCCGGCGGCGCGGCGCTCGTCCTCGCCATGTGACAGCAGGGCGAAGACCTTGGCCATGAAGCCCTGCTGCTCCGGCTCCTCGAAGGTCAGCGTCACCAGCGCGCCGCCGCGCCTCGCCGGCTCGACGGTCACGCGGTAGGCGCCCATGCCGTCGCCGTCCTCGTAACGCTCCAGGGTCATCGGCGCCGGCTCTGGCTTGCCGCCCCTGACCACGGCGGGCGACAGGGCAAACCGCACCTCACGGCCTGCCACATCGGACGGTCCGCGGGTGAAGCAGCCGTCGCCCAGCTTGCGGCCGGTCCAGCACACGGTGGGCCGGTCGTCCGAACCATGGGTGGCGAACACGGCCGACTTGTCGTGGCGGCGCCAGCCCGACCAGTCGGGGAACGCGGCGGGGTCGGTCACCATCTGGTAGATCTCGGCCGGGTCGCGGTTGATGGTCAGCGAGGTGACCGCGTCGCCCGAGGTCTGCGTGAAGGCGCGCCACAACGCCACCACGGTCATGCCGACGCAGAACGCGACGAACAGACCGGCCACGCCCTTCAGCAACATCTTGCCCATGCTTCTCCCCCGGCGGACGGTCCAGCATACAGGAAAACCGGTGCGGCCGCCGACGCCAATCGCTATCGTTCGGGGCAATCCTTGGGGAGGAAAATCAAATGAGACCGCTGGCCATACACCAGATCACCGCCATGGAAGCGTCGCCGCCCGATCTGCTGACCATCGCCGGCCAGGTCGGCTGCCAGCACGCCTGCGTCTTCGTCCACCTGCCGACGCCGAACGTGCCGTTCCCGGCGGTGACCAAGGGCATGATCCTGGAGATGCGGGCGCGTATGGCCGCGACCGGCGTCACCGTCTCCAACATCGAATATTTCCCGCTGACCGGGGACGTCGACCTGGACGCGTTTCTCTACGCGCTCGACCTGGGCGCCGAGATGGGCGCGCACCGGCTGGTCACCCACATCCACGACCATGACGACACCCGCGCCGCCGACAATCTGGCCCGGCTGTCGGCGCTCGCCGCCGAGCGCAGCCTGGGCGTCGGGCTGGAGTTCATGGGCCTGACGCCGGCCTGCGCGTCGATCACCCGCGCGGTGCGGTTCATCGATCTGGCCGGCAAGCCGGCCAACGCTGGCATCGCCATCGACTGCCTGCACCTGATCCGCACCGGCGGCACGCCCGCCGACGTGGCCGCGGTGCCGGCCGAGTATTTCAGCTACGCCCAGCTCTGCGACGGGCCGGACCTGTCGGTCCAGGCCGACTACCTGGCCGAGGCGATGAACCGCATGGTGCCGGGCGACGGCGTCTTCCCCATCGCCGCCATCCTCGATGCCATGCCGGCGGCGACCGCCGTCGACGTGGAAGTGCCGTCGATCACCGGCCAGCAGCAGGGCATTTCCGCGCTGGACCGCGCAAGGCGCGCGGTCGACGCGGGCCGGAAGCTGATGGATGCGGCGCGGCCGAAACGATAGGCAGTCATCTCGTGGCCTTTAAGATATTCCAATTTGGGAATATCTTTGTCGGTGAGTTGGAACATCGAAGTAACCGACGGAACACAGGATTGCTGCCATGACCGGACATCGGCCTTTCTCGGACCTGAAAGAGGGCTGGGACGTTGATCGCCGCGCGCGCAACGAGACGCGTAAGGCCGAACTGGCGGCGGAATACGCGACGCTCGAAGAGCTGCGCGTCGCGCTGGGACTGAGCCAGGAAGAGCTGGCGCGCCGACTGGAGGTCCAGCAGCCCGCGGTTTCGCGGCTCACCAACCGCAGGGACATGCGGATCAGCACCCTCCGCGATCTTATCACGGCCATGGGCGGTGAGCTCCGCGTCACCGCCGTGTTTCCCGATCGAACGGTCGAATTGGCGAATTTCGACTGATCCGTTGCCGGGACTCCAGACACAAATAAGACCGGCGCGTCGCCCGAAAGCGTCCGCGCCGGTCCCGTCAGTTCAGGCGCCGTCAGCGGCCGATATAGATGCCGAAGCCGGGCTGCGAATAGCCGACGCCGTAACCGTAGCCGCCATAATAGGGCGCGGGCGGGCCGTAGGCATACGGGCTGTCGTAATAGCCGCTGTAATACGGCCGGTAGCGGTCGTTGTGATGCCGGTAGTACCGGCCATGGTCCTGATACCTGCGGTGACCGCGATCGTAGTGCTGGCCGCGGTCACCGTTGCGATAGCCGCCGCCGTAATCGTCGTCGTAATCTCTGCCGCCGTCGTGATAGCCGCCACCGCGGTTGCCGCCGTCATGGTAGTCGCGGGCCGAGGCCTGGCCGGCGATGCCGAAGGCCAGTGCGGCCGACGCCACCAGTGTCAGAATGGTTTTACGCATGTCGTGCTCCTGTCGGAGGTTCATTACCGGGCGTGGCAATGGTCATGGCGGGCACACTACCCATGGTCACGTGAATGCAGCGTGAATGTTACTGGAAGTTGTATCCGGGGTTCCTGGCGGGTGCGGGCGGCCGTGCCCGGCTTGTCTTGCGTTGGCCATTGCGTTCCCCATTCGTACCGCTAGTATAACGACCGTATTGTTCACGCCTTCCGGGGGCGCATGACCGCGCATATCAGCAACGTCGCATTCTTCGGCATCGAGGCGAGGCTGGTCGACGTGCAGGTGCGGATGATGAGCGGTCTGCCCGCCTTCGCCGTCGTCGGCCTGCCCGACAAGATGGTGGCCGAATCCCGCGAGCGGGTGCGCGGCGCGCTCAGCGCCATTGGCCTGTCGCTGCCACCCAAGCACATCACCGTCAACCTGGCGCCCGCCGACCTGCCCAAGGAAGGCGGCCATTTCGACCTGCCGATCGCGCTCGCCATGCTGGGCGCCATGGGCGTGCTGCCGTCCGACGTGGCCGACCGCTATTGCGTGATGGGCGAGCTGGGGCTCGACGGCTCGATCTCGCCGGTGTCCGGCGTGCTGCCCGCGGCGCTGCGGGCGGGCGACGAGGGCCTGGGCCTGATCTGCCCGGCGGCGTGCGGGCCGGAAGCGGCCTGGGTCGGCACCGTCGACGTGGTGGCCGCGCCCGACCTGATCTCGCTGGTCAACCACCTGAAGGGCACCCAGACGCTGGCGCCGCCCGAGCCGAAGCTTGCCGAGGCGCCTGTTTCCGTGCCCGACCTGCGCGACATCAAGGGGCAGGAGGCGGCCAAGCGCGCGCTCGAGGTGGCGGCGGCTGGCGGCCACAATCTGCTGATGGCCGGGCCGCCCGGGTCCGGCAAATCCATGCTGGCGGCGCGCCTGCCCGGCCTGCTGCCGCCGCTGTCGCCGGCCGAGGCGCTCGAGGTGTCGATGATCGCCTCCATCGCCGGCCAGCTCGACGGCGGCCGCATCTCGCGGGTCCGGCCGTTCCGCGCGCCGCACCATTCGGCCTCCATGCCGGCGTTGGTCGGCGGCGGCATCCGGGCGAAACCCGGCGAGATCTCGCTCGCCCATAACGGCGTGCTGTTCCTCGACGAGCTGCCGGAGTTCCCGCGCCAAGTGCTGGATTCGCTCAGGCAGCCCATGGAAACCGGCCGCATCATGGTCGCCCGCGCCAATGCCCATGTGGAATATCCGGCGCGGGTCCAGCTCGTCGCCGCCATGAACCCGTGCAAGTGCGGCTATCTGGGCGATGCCCAGCTCGCCTGCAACCGCGCCCCGAAATGCGCCGTCGACTATCAGGGCCGCATCTCCGGCCCGCTCTACGACCGCATCGACCTGCAGATCGAGGTGCCGGCGGTTGCCGCCGCCGACCTGTCGCTGCCGCCGCCCGCCGAAGGCTCGGCCGAGGTCGCGCGCCGGGTCGCCGCCGCCCGCGCCATCCAGACCGAACGCTACGAGGCGCTGGGCGCCAACGTGCGCACCAACGCCCAGGCCGACGGCGAAATCCTCGAAGCCGCCGCCGGCCCTGACGAACCCGGCCGCGCCCTGCTCACCCAGGCCGCCGACAAGCTGCGGCTGTCGGCCCGCGGCTATCACCGGGTCCTGAGGGTGGCGCGGACGCTGGCCGATCTGGCGGGCGTTGAAACAGTAGGTCGGGTGCACATCGCTGAGGCGCTGTCCTATCGGCGCTTCACGGTGCAGCGGTGAAGGGGAAATTTAAGTGCAGTGTCACCGGAACCCCACTATTCGCTCGATCCTTCGCGTTCTGATCAAGGCGGCATGTGCCGCAGTGCTCTTCGATGCTGTCTATTCACTGTTTATGGGTGAATTTGTAATACATTTCTCACCAATTATTTTCCCAATTTCGTTGGGTGCGTGCAGTTTCGAAGAATGGTACCTGAGACGAAAGGGGCGCGAAAAATAGCGGGGTATTTAGATTCCGGATTCCGGTGACAGTCCTGGAGTGCACCCCTTGAGTGAGACAGATTAATTGAGTGACATGGCTCTTAGGAGGGTCCATGTCGGATCGAGTGAACCGGGTATTTACGACAGATTTCGACGAGGCGGCGGTGATGCCCTGGCCACTGGACCTGGTGCGTCTGGTCGCCAGCGCCCGGGTCATGCCCGGCAGGGCGATCGGCGGCAAGGAGGCGGCCGAGGCGGTCATCGAGGGCTACCGGCGCGGCCTGTCGGCGCCGCGCCCGACCCTGCTCGACGAGCAGGAGACCTGGATGCGCCGCTTCGTCGCCTGCACCGACGACGACCGCCGCGAATTCTGGCAGGAGATCGCCGGACTGCCGGACATCCAGCCGCCGCCGCGCGCGGTCGACGGGTTGAAGCGCAACGTGCCCGACGGCGCGGTGATCGAGCGCTTCGCCAAGCGCACCAAGGGCGCCGGCGGACTCGGCCGGCCGCGCTACGTGGCGGTGGCGCGGTGGCGCGGCGGCCATGTGGTGCGCGAGGCCAAGGCGGCGGTGCCGTCCACCTGGGAATGGCAGCACGGCATGGCGCCCGGCAACCACTTCCTCGCCGCCGCGACCGGCAAGCACCGCTCGCCCGACCCGTTCCTCACCGTGCATGACGGCTTCATCTTCCGCCGGCTCGCCGCCGATTCGCGCAAGGTCGAGCTCAAGAACCTGACCAGCCCGGGCCTGACCGCCGACCTGGTCCGCGCCATGGGCTTCGACCTGGGCTCGATCCACGCCGCCACGGACGGCGCGGCGGACCGGATCGTCGCCGATCTTGCGCACCGTCCCGGCGACTGGCTGCGCGACGCGTCGCGTGCGGCGGCGAAGGCAGTCGAGGGCGACTGGGAGGAATGGAAGCGGCGCTAGGCAACTTCGTGCCGAAATGCTCTGGACTCCCGGAAAACTTCTGTGTCAGCCTCCGCACCATGAACGATGACAAGCTGCAGCAGTTAATCGATCGCCAGGCGATCACCGATGGCCTCCACTGGTACACCAGGTGGGTCGATCTCAACCGCGTCGACATGCAGGTCCAGATCTTCGCCGACGACGGCCGCATCAGCTTCGGCGGCGACAACTGGACCGTGGGCCGCGCCAACATCCAGGCGCTGATCGACCCGCTGGTCCAGCTCTATGCCGCCACCCATCACTACATCACCAATGTGGAGATCACCTTCGAAGGCGCCGACGAGGCGCGTTCCCAGTGCTATCTCCACGCCTGGCACCGGCCCGTGGCCGGCGGCGACAACTTCGTCCTCTACGCCCAGTACCACGACCGCTGGGTGCGGACCGCCGAGGGCTGGCGGATCAAGGAACGGCGCCTCAAGACCGCGGCCACCGAGGGCCGTCCTGGCGGCGAAGCCGGCATGGACCTGATCGGCCGGGCCCCCAGCCGACCGGCATAGCGCGGCGAGTCCCGGCTACGGTTTGTTTCCTGTCCGGCGAGAAACTCATCGCGCCGCCTGCCAGATGATCAGCACTCCCAGCAGCAGGAAAAGCGGGCTGTAGAGCCGCGTGTCGTATCTGGCCCAGCGGGTCGTTCGAAGTGATTTGAAGAAGCCGACATAGACGTTCGGAATGAGCGCGCGGCATACAAACGCCGTGCCCACGACCATCAGCCCTGGGCGAACGAGTCGCTGCGGCAGCGGCAGTTCCAGGTGCCCGGCACACGCAAGCAGAAGCATCCCGAGGCAGATCAGGCACAATGCCACGCCGCCAGCTGCGGGGCGCCACCACGGCAGGCGATGCGCCATGACAGGCCTGCCATCTGGCTGCTGGGTAGCGACACGGAGAAGCCAAGCTGACCTCCGAAAGCCCAGTACGCGTGGAACCCGGCTGCGAACACGATGATCACCAGGGCGATGACGAGCGTCATGCTTTCCGCCTCTGTTTGGGACGAAGCGACCTTCTGGGTGCCGCAACGGGATCATAAACCTCGCAAGCGGAGCTTCCGGCAGCGGCCGTCGCGGACATTGACCTACCGCGCTGCCAGCAGTCGCCGCACCCGCGCCTTGGCCAGCGCGTTGACGGCAAACGACAGCGCCACCATCCGCGCATCCACCCACAGGCTGCCATAGCGGCAATAAGCGCGGTCAAGGCGCAGGGCTTCCCGCGCGGAACTGGTGCCCATCACCTGCGCCAGTCCGGTCAGGCCCGGCGTCACCCGCCAGCGGAAGTCGTGGCGGCTTCGGGTCCAGCCCAGCCGGATCACGTCGGCCTCGGTCAACGGGCGCGGGCCGACGGCGCTCAGTTCGCCGCGCAGGATGTTGATGAACTGGGGCAGCTCGTCCAGTCCGGTGGCGCGAATCACCCGGCCCACGCGGGTAATCGCGCCGTCCCGCATCGACCGGAACTTCAGGATGGTGAAGGGCGCCCGGCCTCGGCCCAGCCGCTCCTGCCGGAACAGCACCGGGCCGCCGTCGTCGAGCAGGATGGCGAGGGAGACGAGCGCCATGGGCAGGGCGAAGAACGCCAGCCCGGCCAGCGCGCCCAGCACGTCGAACAGCCGCTTCATGGAAGTCTCCTTCGGCGCGGATTCGCCGCTTGCCTGAATTTGTAATCCCATGTACTTTGTGTTGTAAAGTTACTTCCGGAGGGGACATGAGGGATCTGGAGAAGGCCTTGAGCGAGATCAGCGCGATCCGCGGCCAGATCGCCCGCGGCACCGAGTTCCAGGGCTATGGCCCGGCCACGCTCGCGGCAACCGGCGTGCTGGCGCTCGCTGCCGCCGTGGCGCAGTCGGCGTGGCTGCCCGATCCGGCCGCCGCCATGACCGCCTATCTGGCGCTGTGGGCGGCGACGGCGGCGTTGTCCGTCGGCGTCATCGCGCTGGAAACCGTCACCCGCACGAAGCGCGTTCATTCCAGCCTGGCGCAGGAGATGATCCTGTCGGCGGCCGAACATTTCCTGCCCGCCGCCGTGGCCGGCACGGCGCTCACCATCGTGCTGTGGCGGGTGGCTCCGCAGGCGCTCTGGCTGCTGCCGGCCCTGTGGCAGATCGTCTACAGCCTGGGCGTCTTCGCGTCGTGCCGCTTCCTGCCGCGCGCCATGTGGATCGCCGGCGCCTGGTACATGCTGACCGGGCTGGTCTGCCTGTGGCTGTCGCCCGGCGGCGGCGCCCTGTCGCCCTGGGCCATGGGGTTGCCCTACGGCGTCGGCCAGCTGCTGATCGCCGCCATCCTGCAGGCCAGCCTGAGGACTAGCCATGACCGATAGCGGACGCTTCGCCTATGAGGGCCTCGACCGGGTGATTCACGAGCGCGCCCGGCTGGGCGTGCTGACCTCGCTGATCGGCCACCGGAAAGGCCTGCTGTTCGGCGACCTGAAGCAGCTCTGCGGCCTCACCGACGGCAATCTCAGCCGCCATCTGCAGGTGCTGCAGGAGGCAGGGCTGGTCGAGATCGCCAAGGGCTTCGAGCACAACCGGCCGCAGACCATCTGCCGCATCACCGCGGCGGGCCGCGCCCGCTACCTGGACTACCTGGCCGTGCTCGAGCAGGTGGTGCGCGACGCCGCCGAAGCGGCCGACACCGACGAGGCCGAGGAGCCCGAAAGCGGCTTTGTCCCCATCTGACCCCTTTTTTTGTCCCGGAGCTTTACAATGCAAAGTAGTCTGCAACACCAAACCCGATCGTCCGGCGGCCCCCGTGTGGCGATCATCATGGACGGCAACGGCCGCTGGGCCACCAGGCGCGGCCTGCCGCGCACCGCCGGTCACCGGGCCGGCGTCGCCGCGGTGCGCCGCGTTGTCGAGGCCGCCGCCGGGCAGGGCGTCGGCACGCTCACCCTGTTCGCCTTCTCCGGCGACAACTGGCGCCGGCCGGACGAGGAGGTCGACGGGCTGATGTGGCTGTTCCGCGTCTATGTGCGCTCGGCCGTCGCCCGCTTCGTCGAGCATGGCCTGCGGCTCAGCATCATCGGCCGCCGCGACCGGCTGCCGGCCGCCCTGCGGCGCGAGATCCAGCGCGCCGAGGCTGCCACCGCCCATGGCGGCGGCCTGCATGTGCGCATCGCCGTCGACTACTCGGCCCGGCACGCCATCGCCGGCGCGGCGGCGCTGGTCGGCACCGGCTCGCCGCCCTCGGTGGAGCTGTTCGCCCTCACCCTGAGCACGGTCCCCGACGTGGACCTGCTGATCCGCACCGGCGGCGAGAAGCGCCTCTCCGATTTCCTGTTGTGGGAAAGCGCCTATGCCGAGCTGGTGTTCAGCGACGTCATGTGGCCCGACTTTTCCACCGCCGACCTAGACACGGCGCTGGCCGATTTCCGCCGCCGCGAGCGCCGCTTCGGCGGCCTCGGCGCGGCGGCCGCGCCGCTCAGGCAGGAGGCCGCCCGATGAGCCCGCGCGTCAACCGGCCGCTGCGGGTCAAGCTGATCCTGCCGGCGCTGACCGAGGCGACCAGCCCGCACTGGCGGCCGGTCAAGTATTCGCTGTTCCCGCCGCTGGGCCTGGCGACGCTGGCCGCCTATCTCGATCCGGACGACCGGGCGGTGATCGTCGACGAGCATGTGGAGAAGCTCACCACCGACGATTGCCCGGACCTGGTGATCATCCAGGTCTACATCACCAACGCCTACCGGTCCTACAGGCTGGCCGACCATTACCGGGCCAGGGGCGCGTTCGTGGCGCTGGGCGGGCTGCACGTCACCTCGCTGCCGGAAGAAGCCGCGCCGCACGCCGACGCCATCTTCCTCGGTCCCGGCGAGCAGACCTTCCCGCAGTTCCTCGAGGACTTCCGCGCCGGCCGGCCCCAGAAGATCTACCGGTCCACCTCGGGCCGCACGCTCGAGCGGGTGCCGCCGATCCGCCGCGACCTGATCCGCCGCGCCAGCTACCTGGTGCCCAACTCCCTCGTCGTCACCCGCGGCTGCCCGCAGCACTGTGACTTCTGCTACAAGGACGCGTTCTTCGAGGGCGGGAAAAGCTTCTACACCCAGCGCGTCGACGACGCCCTCGCCGAGATCGACCGGCTGCCGGGCCGCCACCTCTATTTCCTCGACGATCACCTGCTGGGCGACCGGCGGTTCGCGCCCGCTTTGTTCGAGGGCATGCGCGGCATGAACCGGCTGTTCCAGGGCGCGGCCACCGTCGATTCGATCCTGCGCGGCAACCTGATCGAACAGGCGGCCGAGGCGGGCCTGCGCAGTATCTTCGTCGGCTTCGAGAGCCTGTCGTCGGCCAACCTGGCCGGTTCCAACAAGGTCCAGAACCTGGGCCGCGACTACAAGGCGGTCACCGACCGGCTGCACGGCCTCGGCATCATGACCAACGGCAGCTTCGTGTTCGGCATGGACGACGACGACGAGGGCGTGTTCCGCCGCACCGTCGACTGGGCCATGGACCACGGCGTCACCACCGCCACCTTCCACATCCAGACGCCCTATCCGGGCACGCGCCTCTACCAGCAGATGGCGAAGGCCGGCCGGCTGACCAGCGGCAACTGGGACGAATACGACACCCGCACGGTGGTGTTCCGCCCCGCGCGGCTGACGCCGGAGGCACTGAAGCGCGGCTACGACTGGGCCTACCGGGAGTTCTATCGCTGGCCGTCCATCGCCCGCGCGGCGCTCAGCCACGGCACGCTGAAACACCAGGCCAAGCACTTCTTCTACGCCGCCGGCTGGAAGAAGTTCGAGCCGCTGTGGGACATGGTGATCCCCGCCCGCCAGCTGCGGATCATGACCCCGGTGCTGGAGGCGGTGCTGTCGAAGGTGACGGGGCGGCGGGAACGGCCTGCCGCCGTGGTGCCGCA
Source organism: Candidatus Kuenenia stuttgartensis (assembly GCA_943329845.2). Taxonomy (GTDB): domain Bacteria; phylum Pseudomonadota; class Alphaproteobacteria; order SMXS01; family SMXS01; genus RI-34. The sequence continues at coordinate 59,336 of CALQFM020000005.1, forward strand.
GACTGTGGCTCAGGGGTAGAACCACCAACATCCGGCCGCAGCGTTCAAGAGATTATCAAATCGTGGCAATATTAATTACAGAAATTCGGGAAACATGAAACCTATTTAAAATCAAGGTCTTGGGAGGCGTCGATTGCACCGCAGATCATCGTGAAGGCATCTGGGTTTCCGTCGCCGCGTAAAATAGGTGATTGGTCCGGTTTGCAAACTTGCTCCGCAGACGTCCGTAGCTGACGTTCGAGGCGCCAAATAGAGGCTCTGAATGAACCATGGTCGCGCAGCCCTTTCAGTCATTCTCATTTGCCTAATGCCGCTGCTATTCGCCTGCGGACAGGAACGGGAACTCACGCGGGACGATGTTGTCGGTAGCTATTGCGGAAGCCGAAAATCGTCGTCGTGGCGCATGGAAGTGGCGTACAGACTCTCGCTAACCGCAGGTCAAGGCTACCGGTACTCACTCACGCCAGTGGATGCTCGTGCTCAAGGCAGTTCATATTCTGGCGCCTACCAAATCTACGGCGACGTGCCAGTCAACCGCGTCGAGCTTCGAGGGATCTGTCTGCAATGGGGACGCTGCACGGACTATCCGGCGGAGATACAGGCATGATGGGGCAAGGAAGCGCCGTGGATCGTCATTGATGACCTCGATGGCCAACCGCTGGAACTCACTAGATGCGAATGAGGTCGCAAAAAATAGGGCGCCCCAAGGGACGCCCGGGTCTCCCCATTGAACTTATTACGGTGACAGTGCATTAATTCGGCATCGACTTCGGCCCCTCTTACCGGGTGTGAGCGCGCTGCGGACTGTCAATTTAGTGCACTGTCACCATAACCCGGGCTACTTCTGACCCATAGCGGGCGTCCAGCGAGATCGTCCACTATCTGTAGAAGCTGGTGTGGTAATGTCGACCGCACCGCTGTAGCCGCACAGCGCAACTTTAGGCATTCAGCTCGACGCATGGCCCGGAAGCATTCAAAACCTGACCCCTATGGAGACTTGCAGTCCGAGGACGAGGCTCCGGCGGCGGCGGTACCCTGCTGGCTCTGTGGCCGGCCTACCGGCAAGACCATTGTCTGGCACCATCCCATACCAAAGAGCCGGGGCGGGCGCGATGTGGTGCCGATGCACCCCATTTGCCAGCAGACGCTGATCGCCAATTTCACCAATTCCGAACTGCAGCGCCATGGGATGGATGTGGACGGCCTGCTGGCCAACCCCAACGTGCGCAAATTCGTCGATTGGGTGACGAACAAGGCTCCGGATTTCACCGCGACCACGGCCAGGAAGCAACGCTGACGCCGACGTGCGGGCCGAGATTGGCAGTCTCTCTCCTTCCCCCGAGCACTTTGGTTCGCCGTGAGGCGGGAGGCAGCCCCGTCGTCTGGGGGGTGGGATCGGGCTGCCTCCCGCGCGGCCCGGTCAGTCGCCGAGCCAGACGTCGCGGGTGCGGGTCTCGCCGTTGGCCCAGGTGCGGGTGATGTCGCGGTCGCAGCCCGTGCCCCGGTCGCAGCTGGTGTTCACCGTGCGGCTGCCGCCCCGGTTGTTTTCCCAGCCGCGCTCGGCGTCGTAGTGGCCGGCGCCCCAGTTGCGCTCGACGCTGCGGCTGCCGCCCCGGCCCGAATTGGTCTCCACATAGCGCCGCTTGTCCATGTGGCCCGGCGAGCGGTTGTAGCTGAAGCCGCGTTCGTAGCCGTGGCCGTGCGGGCCCTGGACGCTGGTGCCGCGCGAGAACGAGCGGGCCTCGGCGCCGCCCGCGGTGGCGGCGATCAGGCCGATCGCGGTGGCTGTGGCGGCGATGGTGAAGGCGATGGTCTTCATGGGCGTGGTCCTTTCCTCGGGTTGGTTACTGGCGGCCCCAGCGGGCCATGGCGCGGGCGCGGATCTCCTGGCGGGTGATCTTGCCGTCGCCGTCGGTGTCGGCCTCGGAAATGCGGGTCATGCTGGCGTCGGTGAATTCCTTCTCCGAGATCATGCCGTCGCGGTTCGTGTCCATGGCCTGGAAGCGCAGCTTCACCGCCGCCTTGGCCTCGGCAACCTCGATGGCGCCGTTGCCGTCACGGTCGACGCCGCGCAGGCCCTCCATGCCCTGCGCCAGGGCGGGCGAAGCGGCGAGGGCGAACAAAGCGCCGAGCAGGGGAAGTTTCCAGGTCATGAGCATCTCCATGTTGCGGTTGGCATGGGATGAAGATGGGCGCGGCGTGTAGCTGGCGGATTTCGAGCGCGTGACCATGTGTAACGGCGTGTAACCGGGCTTGAACGGCACGGCGCGCGGGCGCAAAACCAGAGCATGGCGGAGAAGCAGTCCATCCTGCTGGTCGAGGACGACCGGGAAATCGCCCTGCTGGTCGCCGGCCTGCTGGAGCGCGACGGCTATGCGGTGCGCCGGGCGCGCGACGGCGCCGAGGCCGACGCGCTGCTGGCCGAGCGGCCCGCCGACCTGATCCTGCTCGACCTCATGCTGCCAGGCGAGGACGGCTTTTCCATCTGCCGGCGGCTGCGCGCCGTGTCCCCGGTGCCGATCGTCATGCTGACGGCCCGGAGCGACGACATCGACCGCATCGTCGGACTGGAGCTGGGCGCCGACGACTATATGGCCAAGCCGTTCAACCCGCGCGAGCTGGTCGCCCGCATCCGCGCCGTGCTGCGCCGCTGCGCGCCGGCCGCCGCCGCGCCGTCGCCGTCGGGCAACCGGCTGCGGTTCGACGCCTTCACGCTGGACGTGGATGGGCGGCGGCTGTTCCGCGGCGATGCGGAGATCGAGCTGTCGACCGGCGACTTCGACCTGCTGCTGGTGCTGCTGCGGCATCCGCACCGGGTGCTGTCGCGCGACCAGCTCATGGACCTGATCAAGGGGCGCACCTGGGAAGCCTTCGACCGGTCCATCGACGTGGCCATGTCGCGCCTGCGCCGCAAGATCGAGCCGGACAGCGCCCATCCGGTGCTGATCCGCACCGTCCGCAACGCCGGCTACATGCTGGCGGCCACGGTGACGAGGGCGTGATGCGTGGGCTGGTGTTCCAGATCGGGCTGCTGCTGGCGCTGTCGCTCGCCGCGCTCACATCTGTCCTGGGCGGGCTGGGCTATCTGCAGGCGCGCGGCAACGGGCTGGCGGGCGGGGTGCTGCTGCCACCCGCGCGGCAGCTGGCCGCCATGGTCGGGCAGATCGAGGCGGCGCCGCCCGACCGGCTTCCCGGCCTGCTCGCCGCCTTTACCTCCCGCAGCCAGAAGGTGCGCGTCGTCGACATGGCGCCGGAAGCGGGCCAGGACGTGCGGATGCCCGGCCTGCGGCTGGCGTTGGCGTCCTACCGCCGGGCGCTCGACGGACGGGCGGTGAGCGCAACCATCGAGGGCGGCGAGGACGACGAGCCGCGTGCCATGCGCCGCCGCGACCGGTTCTGGCTGGCCAACCCGCTGCGCCTCGCCATCGCCCTGAAGGATGGGCGCACGGCGATCGTCGAGGTGCGCGGCTGGCGCGCCGGCCAGTTCGACGGATTGCGGCTGTCGATGATCGCGCTGGCCGCCGCCATCGTCATCGGCGCGGCCGCCCTGTTCCTGCTGCTGCGCCAGCTCGGGCCGTTGCGGCGGCTGGCGGGCGCCGTCGACCGGTTCGGCGCCAGCGCCGCGCCCGAAACCCTGCCGGAACAGGGCTCGAAGGAAGTGCGCCAGCTCATCGGCGCGTTCAACCGGTTGCAGGGTCAGGTCGGCGCGCTGGTCGCCGGCCGCTCGCGGATGATGGCGGCCATCGGCCATGACCTCGGCACCTACCTGACCAGGCTGCGGCTGCGCACCGAATTCATCGAGGATCCCGACCAGCGCCGCAAGGCCATCGACGACATCGCCGGCATGCACGCCATGATGACCGACACCCTGACCCTAGCCAAGCTGGACCACGACGCCGAACCCGCCGAGCCGGCCGACCTCGGCGCGCTGCTCCGCGACCGGGCGGACGGGCTGCCCGATCCGGCGAAGGTGTCGCTGTCGCTGCCGGCCGCGCCCGTCATGGCGCCGGTCCGGCGCACGGCCCTGTCCCGCGCCGTCGACAATCTGATCTCCAACGCCCTCAAATATGGCGGCGCGGTCGAGATCACCCTGCGCGCCGTGGGCGGCATGGCCGAGATGCTGTTCGAGGATCGCGGCCCGGGCATCCCGGCGGCCGAGCGCCAGGCGGTGCTGGAGCCGTTCTACCGCCGCGACGGCGCCCGCAACCTGGACGAACCCGGCTTCGGCCTGGGTCTCGCCATCGTCGCCGATGTGGTCGCCCGCCATGCTGGCACCATCGCGCTGGAAGACCGGGACGGCGGCGGCCTGCGTGCCCGCGTCCGGCTGCCGCTCGCCGCGAAAAAATAGGGCGTCCCGAAGGACGCCCGAGTCTCCCCGTTGGACTGGGTCGCTCTACGGCATCAGCTTGCCGCCGTTGAGCATGAAGGTCTGGCCGGTGATGTAGTCCGAGCCGTGCCCGGCGAGGAACACGCACAGCGGCGCGCCGTGGATCAGCGGGTCGCCCAGGTAGCGCATGGGCAGCGCCTGCTCCAGGGCGGTGACGAATTCGGGGCGCGCCTTGCGCCAATTCTCGAACGCGTCCGACGCCAGCGTCGGGCTGATGATGTTGACGTTGATGCCGAACTGGCCCCACTCGTTGGCGGCGGTGCGGCTGACGGCGCGGATCGCTTCCTTGGCCATGTTGTAGGCGGTGTTGCCGGTGGTGCCCAGGATGCCCGAGGTGGACGAGAAGTTGATGATCTTGCCCCACTTCTTCGCCTTCATGATCGGGAACACGGCCTGCATGGCCCACAGGCTCGCCATCGCGCCGCTGTTGAAGGTGTAATAGATTTCGGCGTCGGTCGAATCCTCCACACCCACGAACACGGTCGAGCCCTGCGGCTTCTCCTTGGTGCCGAAGCCCTGGGCGTTGCTGACCATGATGTCGACGGTGCCATAGGCCTTCACGGTCTCGTCGACCATGCGGAACACCTGGTCGCGCTCGGACACGTCGACGACGACCGGGATCGCCTCGCCGCCCTCGTCGCGGATCTGCTTCACCACCTCGTCGACGGTCGACTTGGTGCGCGAGGCGACGGCCACCTTGGCGCCCTCGCGGCCATAGGCGATGGCGATGGCCTTGCCGATGCCGCGGCCGGCGCCGGTGACGATGGCGACGTTTCCTTCGAGCTGCTTCATGGGGTGTCTTCCGCTTTTAGGGGCACTCGGTGATTTTCAGCGCCAGTGAAGAATCTTGCGTATGTTTGGGGATGAACGGGTCCGCCGTCAACGGCCTTTTCACCAGATGTGCCGTTGCGTGACGCGTGTTGCACATGCTCCTATAGTCGGCGCGCGCATGAAGGCGCACTGGGGAGGACATCATGGACCGGGTAAAAGGCAAGATCGCGCTCGTCACCGGCGGCGCCGACGGCATCGGCGCGGCGACGGCGCGCCTGCTGGCGGCCGAGGGCGCGACCGTCGTGGTCACCGACATCAACGAGGCGGGCGCGAAGGCGCTGGGCGCGGAGCTCGGCGGCATGGGCATCGCGCACGACGCCGGCAGCGAATCCGACTGGCACGCCGCCATCGCGGTGGTGAAGGACCGCTACGGCCGGCTCGACGTGCTGGTCAACAACGCCGGCATCGGCGCCGGCATCGGCGACATCGAGCACCAGACGCTGGAGGACTATCACAAGGTCATGCGGGTGACCTGCGACAGCGTGTTCATCGGCTCCAAATGCGCCATCGAGCTGATGAAGGGCCAAAGTAGTCCGATTGGGGGAGGCGGCTCCATCGTCAACGTGTCGTCGATCCACGGCATCAAGGCTGCCGCCCACGAGGCGGCCTATTCGGCGGCCAAGGGCGCGGTGCGGCTGCTGACCAAGTCGGTGGCCCTGCATTGCGCCCGCAACGGCTACCGCATCCGCTCCAACTCCGTGCATCCCGGCTACATCCTGACCACCCAGATGATCGCGTGGATGGAGCGCTCGGACAACAGCGCCGACCTGAACGCCGCGCTGCTCGCCCAGCATCCCATCGGCTTCCTCGGCCAGCCGGAGGACATCGCCAACGGCATCCTCTACCTGGCCAGCGAGGAGTCGCGGTTCATGACCGGCTCGGAGCTGGTGATCGACGGCGGCTACACGCTGTAGGGGGAAAAGAACATGGGCAGGGTCGAGGGCAAGATCGCGCTGGTCACCGGCGGCGCCGACGGCATCGGCGAGGCGGCCGCCCGGCTGCTGGCGGCCGAGGGCGCGACGGTGATCGTCACCGACATCAACGCGGCGGGCGCGGCGGCGCTGGGCGACTCGCTCGGCGGGCTGGGCCTCGCCCACGACGCCACCAGCGAGGAAGGCTGGCGGCAGGTCGCGGACACGGTGCGCGACCGCTTCGGGCGGCTGGACGTACTGGTGAACAATGTGGGCGGCGGCCTGCCCGACGGCAACATCGAACAGCGCACGCTGGACGACTATCACACGGTGATGCGCCGGAACTTGGACAGCGTGTTCATCGGCTGCAAGCTGGGCGTCGAGCTGATGAAGGATGCCGGCGGCTCCATCATCAATCTCTCTTCGGTCCACGGCATCCGCGCCGCGCCGCACGAGGCGGGCTATTCGGCGTCGAAGGGCGGCGTACGTCTGCTGACCAAGTCGGTGGCGCTGCACTGCGCCCGCGCCGGCTACCGCATCCGGGTGAACTCGGTGCATCCCGGCTACATCCTGACCGGGCGGATGAAGGCGTGGGTCGCGCGCAGCCACAACGGCCCGGATCTGCTGGCTTCTCTGGTCGCCCAGCACCCCATCGGCTTCCTCGGCGAGCCCGAGGACGTCGCCGGCGCCATCCTCTACCTGGCCAGCGATGAATCGCGGTTCATGACGGGGTCCGAGCTGGTGATCGACGGCGGGTTCACGCTGTAATTTATTGAAATCAATTAAAGACTGTCATTCCGGCGAAGGCCGGGACCCAGAACGGGGAAGGGGCTGAGCCCTGTGATCTCCTGGGTCCCGGCTTTCGCCGGGATGACAAGAAAAATCAGATGACGCCCTTATCCTTGAGCGCCGCCATCTCTTCGTCGCTCAACCCCAGCAAGCCTTGGAACACGCTCTCATTATCCGACGCCAGCGGCTTGCCGGCCCAGTCGATGGCGCCGGGCGTGCCCGTCAGCCTCGGCATGACATTGGCCATGGCCATGTCGCCGATCCTCGTGGGCACCATGGCGATGTTCCTCCGCGCGGCGTATTGCGGATCGTCGAAGATCTCGTCGATGGCATAGACCGGGCCGCACGGCACCTGGGCGTCGGCACATTTCCCCAGCACCTCGGCGCGGTCCATGGACGACGTCCATTCGCCGACCATGGCATCGACCCCGGCGCGGGCGGCCTCGCGTTTGGCGATGGTGCCGTAGATGCCGTCGCCCGACAGTTCGGGGCGGCCCATCAGCCGGGCGAGGCGCTCGAAGATCTTGTCGTTGGTGCAGGCGATGGCGACCCAGCGGCCGTCCTTCGTCGGATAATGGCTGTGCGGCACCGCGTTCACCGTGCCCGCGCCCATGCGCTGGCGCACGAAGCCGCCCTGCTGGTAGGCCGGCGCCAACTCGTCGAGGATGCGGAAGATGCTTTCATAGAGGCCGATGTCGACCACCTGGCCGACGCCGGTCTTCTCGCGCGCCCGCAGCGCCAGCAGCACGCCGATGACGCCGTACATGCCCGACATATAGTCGGCCAGCGTCGCCGAGCCCGGCGTCACCGGCTCTCGCTCCGGATGGCCGGCGAGGAACGAGATGCCGCCGAACGCATTGGCGATGCGCCCGAACCCCGGCAGTTCGCGCATGGGCCCGGTCTGGCCGTAGGCGGAGACGCGCAGCATCACCAGCGCCGAGTTCTCGGCCGACAGCGTCTCCCAGCCCAGGCCCCAGCCTTCCAGCGTGCCGGGCTGGAAGTTCTCGCACAGTACGTCGGCCTCGCGGACCAGGCGCTTCAGCAGCGCCGCGCCTTCCGGCGTGCGCAGGTCCAGCGTCACCGGCTTCTTGTTGCGGCTCTCGCTCAGCCATACCAGCGAATCGCCGCACGCGGTGGGCGTGCCGAAGCGGCGCAGCGGGTCGCCGATGTTCGGCAGCTCCACCTTGATCACCTCGGCGCCGAACTCAGCCATCAGGGTGGCGCAATAGGGCGCGGCGATGAAGGTGGCCAGGTCCAGCACGCGGACGCCGGCAAGCGGGCGGGGATCGGAGGACTCGAACATCGGGCTACTCGCGGAGTTGATCGTCGCGGCGGGAATACACCGGGCGCGCAAGATTTCATACCATCGGCGCGCGTGTCGGGACATGATCGACGATCATATCGGGGAGTATGCCAATGGATCTGGGGATCGCGGGCCGCAAGGCTATCGTCAACGGCGGCAGCGCCGGCATGGGCAAGGGCAGCGCCAGGGCGCTGGCGAAGGAGGGCGTCGACATCTGGCTGGTGGCGCGCGGCGAGGAGCGGCTGAACGCCGCCGCTGCCGAGATCGCCCGCGAGACCAATGCGAAGGTGACCCCGGTCGTCGCCGATCACAGCACGGTGGCGGGACGGGGGAAGATCCTCGACGCCTGCCCGGAGCCCGACATCCTGGTGATGACCTGCGCGCCGCCCGCCCAGACCGGCGACTACCGCACCGTGTCGGTCGACGACTGGCAGGACACGTTCGCGACCACGCTGCTCAGCCCCATCGAGATGATGCGGGCGACCATCGACGGCATGGTGGAGCGCAAGTTCGGCCGCATCGTCAACATCGCCACCGGCGCGGCCAAGTACCCGGCGGAGATCCGCCTGCTGTCGGGCGCGCCGCGCGCGGCGCTGGTCAACTACACGGTGGCCGTGTCGAAGCGGGTCGCGAAACACAATGTGATCATCAACAATCTGCTGCCCGGCATGTTTCACACCGCGACGATCCACGACCGCATGACCGAGCGGGCCAGGGAGAACGGTACGTCCTATGACGAGGAAGTGCAGAAGTTCGTCGACGACTGGCGCATCCCGGCCGGCAAGTTCGGCGATCCGGACGACCTCGGCGCGTTCTGCGCCATGTTCTGCAGCAAATACGCCAGCTTCACCGTGGGCCAGAGCCTGGTGATCGATGGCGGGTTGATCAACTCCACGTTCTGACCATGCCGGAAACCAGCCCGATCGCCGACGCCGCCGCCTCGCTCGAGCGGCGCGTCGCCGCGACCATCGCCGACATGCGCGGACGGCGCGGGATCAGCCAAGGCGACCTGGCCGCGCTGCTGGGCGTGCCGGCGGATCGCATCGCCCGGCTCGAAAGCGGCGAGACAGGACAGGCGGCAAGCCTGGCGACCCTGGCCGAGATCGCCCAGCGCCTGGACTTCCACATCACGCTGGACCTGCACGACCGGCAACGGCCCACGATTGCCAGCGCGGATGCGCAACCGGTGTTGAAGGAGACGCTCGGCGACCTCGCACCTGCCTTGATCTTGGGCGATGCGCTGGACCTGGGATCGGCCCCGGACATTTTCCCGGCGGACGACGGCGCCGTCACGATCCCCGACGAGCCCGGCCAGAGCTTCCTGCTCGATGATTCAACAGCCGGCATTGTGTCTCCGGGGAAGAAGGACGACACGTTTTCGCCCGGCGGCGGCGACGGTAATTTCGGCGACGGGATGAGCAGCTAGCGCCGGGGCGTTCCCGATCCCGCCAGCGCGTAGAGGCCCTGGTTGCCCCGGTGCCAGCTGGCGGTGAGCTTGAAGCGGTCGATGCGCCAGCCGTGCGCCGTCCGTTTCAGCCCGAAATTGTAGAAACCGCCCAGCGTCACGCTGCCGTCGCCCTTGTCGTTCACCCGGACGTGCTCGGCCTGCACATAGGCCGTCACCGTCGCCCGGTCGCCCGCGATGTCGAACACGAAATTGCTCAGCACATGCTGGGTGGCGTCGAAGCCGCGCAGGAACGGCTCGATGCCGGCCGCCCAGTCGGCCGCCTTCACCGTCACCGGCGCCTGGCCGTTGAAATCCGACAGGTCGTACTCACATTCGTCGGCGAAGGCCGAGCGGTAGAGGTCCATGTCGATGGTGTCGACGGCGGTGGCGAACTTCAGCACCGCGTCGCGCAGGTCCTCGCGATCCCTCAGGGACTGCATATCGGTCATTCCCTTACCTTTTTCATGCGCAGGCGCCGTGGCGCTTGCCCCGAGTCTGTCTGGATGGCACCTTGCCCCAAACCGGCATCGTGTTTCGAGGGGAAATACCGGCTAGGATGACCATCGACATCTTCCTGCAGCAACTGGTCAACGGGCTCACGCTCGGCGCCTTCTATGGTCTGATCGCCCTCGGTTACACGATGGTGTACGGCATCATCGGCATGATCAATTTCGCCCATGGCGACATCTACATGATCGGCGCGTTCGTCGCGCTGATCGGGTTCGTGGTGCTGTCGACCATCGGCGTCGTCTCTGTGCCGCTCGCCATCCTGATCGTGCTGGTCATGGCCATGTTCTTCACCGCCTGCTACGGCTGGGCGGTCGAGCGGATAGCCTATAGACCGCTGCGGGGATCGCCGCGCCTGGCGCCGCTGATCTCGGCCATCGGCATGTCGATCGTGCTGCAGAACTACGTGCAGATCGCCCAGGGCGCGCGGACCAAGTCGCTGCAGCCCATCGTCAACGGCCAGTACAGCATCGATGTTGGCAACGGCGCCCACGTCACCGTCAGCCTGCTGCAGATCATCATCATCGTGCTGACCGTGGCGCTGATGGCCGGGTTTACCTGGGTGATCCGCAGCACCCCGCTGGGCCGCGCCCAGCGCGCCACCGAGCAGGACGCGACCATGGCGGCGCTCCTCGGCGTCAACGTCAACCGGACGATCTCGATCACCTTCGTCATCGGCGCGTCGCTGGCGGCGGTCGCCGGCATGATGGCGACGCTGTATTACGGCGTCATCGACTTCTATATCGGCTTCATCGCCGGCATCAAGGCGTTCACCGCCGCCGTACTCGGCGGCATCGGCTCGCTGCCCGGCGCCATGCTGGGCGGGCTCGCCATCGGCCTGATCGAATCCTTCTGGCCGGTGTTCTTCGACCTGGCCTACCGTGACGTTGCCGTGTTCGGCGTCCTGATCCTGGTGCTGATCTTCCGTCCCACCGGCCTGCTCGGCCGTCCCGAGATCGAGAAGGTCTGATGGCGGCAGCCGACCGCCAGCGTCCGCCGTTCGTCGCCATGCTGCGCGATTCCGCGCTGGCGGCCGTCGTCGCGGCGCTCCTCGCCGTGCCGCTGCTGGGCGTCCGGCTGGTCGACAACGCGTCAGGCCTCACCCTCGACCGCCGGCTTCCGCTGGTCCTCTACGCGGCGGCGGCGGTATTCGCCGGCCGCCTGCTGCTGTCGCTGGCCGGGCGTTATCTGGCGCCGTCGCTGCGCGGCATGACCGCTTCGCTCCCCGGCATGCCGCGCAATTCGCTGGTCATCTTCGGCTGGGTGCTGGTCGCGGCGGCCCTGCTGCTGCCCTGGATGCCGTTCGCCGAGCGCAACCTGATCGACAAGCTCACCCTGATCCTGATCTACGTCATGCTCGGCTGGGGGTTGAACATCGTGGTCGGCCTCGCCGGGCTGCTCGACCTGGGCTACGTGGCGTTCTATGCCATCGGCGCCTATGCCTACGCGCTGCTGTCGATGCATTTCGGCCTGTCGTTCTGGATCTGCCTGCCACTCGCCGGCCTGATCGCGGCGATGTTCGGCATCGCGCTGGGCTTCCCGGTGCTCCGGCTGCGCGGCGACTACCTGGCCATCGTCACCCTGGGCTTCGGCGAGATCATCCGCGTCGTGCTGCTGAACTGGCAGGCGGTGACCAACGGACCCAACGGCATCACCGGCATCGAGCGGCCGACCCTGTTCGGTCTCAGCTTCTCGCGCGCCGCCGACGGACCCACCTTCGCCGGGTTCTTCGGCATCGAGTATGCGCCGGCGCAGCGGGTGTATTTCCTCTATTACCTGATCCTGGCGCTGGCCATGCTGACCACCCTCTTTGCGCAGCGGATCCGGCGGCTGCCCACGGGCCGCGCCTGGGAGGCGCTGCGCGAGGACGAGATCGCCTGCCGCAGTCTCGGCATGAACCCGGTCACGGTGAAGCTGTCGGCCTTCGCCATCGGCGCGTCCTTCGCCGGTCTCGCCGGGTCGTTCTTCGCCACGCGGCAGGGCTTCATCAGCCCGGAGAGCTTCAGCTTCATCGAATCCGCCACCATCCTGGCCATCGTCGTCCTCGGCGGCATGGGCAGCCAGATCGGGATCGTGCTGGCGGCGGTGCTGCTGGTCGGTCTGCCCGAGTGGTTCCGCGACCTGGCCGAGTACCGGATGCTGGTGTTCGGCGGCGCCATGGTGCTGATCATGCTGTGGCGGCCGCAGGGACTGCTGTCGCGGCGCGAGCCGACCGTCCTGCTCGACCCGAAACCGGCAAGCGCCGAGGCGACGGTCCCATGAGCGAGCCTGCCGCGACGCTGCTCCAGGTCGATCACCTGACCATGCGGTTCGGCGGCATTACCGCCATCAGCGACCTGTCGTTCGCGGCGAAACGTGGCGATATCACGGCGATCATCGGGCCAAACGGCGCCGGCAAGACCACGGTGTTCAACTGCCTCACCGGCTTCTACCAGCCCACGGTCGGCCGGCTGGAGCTGACCCACGAAACCGGCAAGCGGTTCCTGCTCGAGCGCATGCCCGACTTCCGCATCGCCCGCGACGCCCATGTCGTCCGCACCTTCCAGAACATCCGCCTGTTCGCCGGCATGAGCGTGCTGGAGAATCTGGTGGTCGCCCAGCACATCGCCCTGACCCGCGCCTCGGGTTATGCGGTCGCGGGCCTGCTGCACCTGCCGGTCTACCGCAAGGCCGAGCGCCGCGCCGTCGAGAAGGCGCGCTACTGGCTCGACAGGATGGGCCTGACCGCCAGCGCCGACCAGCCGGCCGGCAGCCTGCCCTACGGCTCCCAGCGGCGGTTGGAGATCGCCCGCGCCATGTGCGCCGGTCCGGTCCTGCTGTGCCTCGACGAGCCCGCAGCCGGTCTCAACACCCGCGAGACCAACGAACTCAGCGATCTGCTCAGGGACATTCGCAGGGAGCACGGCCTGTCCATCCTGCTGATCGAGCACGACATGGCGCTGGTGATGGAGATCTCGGACCATGTGGTGGTGCTCGACCACGGCGCGTGCATCTGCCACGGCCCGCCCGCCAAGGTGCGCGCCGACCCGGCGGTGATCAGCGCCTATCTGGGCACGCCCGAGGACGAGGCCATCGCGCTGACGCGGGGGAGAAGCTGATGCTGACGGTCGAGGGGCTGTCCGCCGGCTACGGGCGCATCGAGGCGCTCAATGGCATCGACCTCGAGGTCAGGTCCGGCGAGATCATGTCGCTGGTCGGCGCCAACGGCGCGGGCAAGACGACGCTGCTGATGACCGTGTGCGGCGCGCCGCTGCGCACCGCCGGCCGCATCCTGTTCGACGGCGAGGACATCACCGGCCTGCCGATGCACGAGATCGTCCGCCGCGGACTGGGCCACGTGCCCGAAGGCCGCCGCATCTTCCCGCGCATGACCGTGCTCGAGAACCTGCGCATGGGCGGCTACGCGGCCGACCCGAAGAACTTCCCGTCGGACCTGGAAAAGGTGCTGACCCTGTTCCCGCAGCTCAAGCAGCGCCTCGGCCAGCGCGGCGGCACCCTTTCGGGCGGCGAGCAGCAGATGCTGGCCATCGGCCGGGCGCTGATCGGCCGGCCGCGCATGCTGCTGCTCGACGAGCCGTCGCTGGGCCTGGCGCCGCTGATCGCGCTGCAGCTGTTCCAGGCCATCGTCGCCATCAACCGCGATGAAAAACTGACCGTGCTGCTGATCGAGCAGAACGCCTACCAGGCACTGAAGCTGGCCGACCGGGCCTGCATCATGGTCAATGGCAGGATCACCCTGCACGGCACCGGTGCCGAGCTGCTGGCCGACCCGGCGGTGCAGGCGGCCTATCTGGAAGGCGCCGCATGAACACGTCGGATGCCATGCTCGATCCCGCCGCCCTGCCCGATCCGGGACTGTTCGGCACCTCGCCGATGGTGACCCTGTTCCTGACGATCCTCTTCATGGGCGGCTGTGCGCTGATGACCGGGCGAGGCCTCGCCAACACCTGGAAGCCGGCCTGGCAGGTGGCGCCCTACGCCCTGCTGCTCGGCCTCGCCGACCGGTTCCTGATCTATGCCCTTTTCGGCGGCGAACTGCTGTCGGGCAGCGGCCTGCTCGCGCACACGCTGATCCTGCTGGTCATCGCGTTCGCGTCTCATCAGGCCACCAAGGCGGGCCGAATGGTGAGCCAGTATCCGTGGCTGTACGAGCGGGTGTGGTTCTTCGGCTGGCGCAGGCGGGCCAGCTGATGATTGCCAAGATGTGAGGCATGGGTTCACTTGCCAGTTCTGTCCGCCGCGGACTGAAGAACATCGCGAATTTCTCCGGACGAGACAGCCGTATTCAATTCTGGCCATATTGCCTTTGCATCGTGGCTTGCCTGTTCCTGGTGAATTTCATTTATATGGCGCCACGCGCTGTCTTAATGATGGTTGATGTTCTGTTGGCCGGACCCTCCGGCTCGTCGCCCGTCAGAGGTGCCGATTCCTTCCGTGATCCCGTGTGGGATTTGAGCCTCGCTGCGTTTGGGATACTGTTCCTCGCCAGCGCGGTCACCAGACGGCTTCATGATCGAGACAGGACGGGGCTCTGGGGGCTTATGCCATTGCCGGTCCTGGCTTTTGGTCAGTACACCTCTTCGCAAGTCTTTGATCGCGACGGATCGGTTCTGGATCTCGCGCTGGAGACTTTCGCGATGCAATTCGCAATCAATATGCTCTACGTCGGCTTGCTGGTGGTCTTGGTGGTTATGCTTTCACGACCTGGCACGCTGGGTCCTAACCGTTTCGGCGGGTTGTCTCCACTTGAACCCGGGCACGAACCTTGAACTCTGACTCGCGTCGGGTATGCTCTGCGCGGGGCTCCATCAATATCCAGTCAGGCGGGTTGCTTTCATGAACCGGTTCAAGACGATTCTCATCGCCGTCACCGCGGCCAGCTTCCTTTGTGGCGGCGCCGCCTGGGCCGACATCAAGATCGGCGTCGCCGGTCCCATGACGGGCTCGGAGGCCTCGATCGGCGAGCAGATGCGCAAGGGCGCCGAGAAGGCTGTCGCCGACCTCAACGCCAGGGGCGGCGTGCTCGGCCAGAAGATCAAGCTGATCGAAGGCGACGACCGGTGCGACCCGAAGGACGCGGTGACCGTGGCCAACAATTATGCCGACCAGGGCGTGGTGTTCGTGGCCGGCCACTACTGCTCGAGCGCCTCGATCCCGGCCTCGGACGTCTACGCGGATTCCGGCATCGTCCAGATCACCCCGGCCTCGACCAATCCCACCTTCACCGAGCGCGGCCTGAAGAACGTGTTCCGCGTCTGCGGCCGCGACGACGCCCAGGGGCCGACCGCCGCCAGCTACGTGGCGAAGAACTTCCCGGGTAAGCGGGTCGCCGTGGTCAACGACAAGTCGACCTATGGCAAGGGCCTCGCCGACCAGTTCGAGATGTCGGCGAAGAAGCAGGGAGTCGCCATCGTCCTGGACGAGGCGATCACCGCCGGCGAGAAGGACTACAGCGCCCTGGTGACCAAGCTGAAGCAGGCCAAGGCCGACTACGTGTTCTTCGGCGGCTACAAGACCGAGGCCGGCCTGATCGTGCGCCAGATCCGCGGCGCCGGCCTGAAGACCATCCTGATCGGCGGCGACGCGCTGGTGACCGAGGAGTTCTGGTCGATCACCGGCCCGGCGGGCGCCGGCACGCTGATGACCTTCGGCCCCGATCCGCGCCTCGACCCGGCCAACGCCATGCTGGTCAAGGCGTTCCGCGACGCCAAGTACGAGCCCGAGGCCTACACGCTCTATACCTATGCCGCCATCCAGGCCTGGGCGCAGGCGGCGACGGCGGCCAAGTCCACCGACGTCAAGAAAGTCTCCGACGCCCTGCGCAAGGGCAAGTTCTCGACCGTGCTGGGCGGTATCGACTTCGACGACAAGGGCGACAACTCGGCGCCGGGCTATGTGTTCTATGTCTGGAAGGACGGCAAGTACGTCTACGCCGCGAAGTAGGGCCGTGAACGCCACCGCGCCAGGAGAGCCGGCCGTCCGGCCGGGGCCGCTGCGCCGGCTCTATCTGTGGACCATGCGCCAGGCCCAGGGCAGGCACGCCTGGGCCAGCCTGGGCGCGGTGTCCTTCGCCGAAAGCTCGTTCTTCCCGATCCCGCCCGACGTGATGCTGCTGCCGATGATGCTGGCGGACCGCAAGCGGGCGTTCCTGATGGCCGGATGGTGCACCATCGCCTCGGTCATCGGCGGCATCGCCGGCTATGCCATCGGCATGTTCCTGTTCGATTCAGTCGGCACCTGGCTGGTGTCGCTCTATGGCTACGAAGCGAAGATGGAGGCGCTGCGCCACCAGTACGCCGAATACGGCGCCTGGATCATCCTGATCAAGGGCGCCACGCCCATTCCCTACAAGCTGATCACCATCGCGTCGGGCATCTTCCACTATCCCTTCGGCATGTTCGTGCTGCTGTCGGTGATCACCCGCTCGGCGCGCTTCTATATCCTGGCGACCCTGATCTACCTGTTCGGCGACCCGATCCGCGACTTTGTCGAGAAGCGGCTCGAATGGGTGATGATGACGGTTGCCGTCGCCGTGGTGGGCGGCTTCGTCATCGCCCACTACCTGCTATGAACCCGCGATGAAGGCTGCCGCCGACAAGCTTGTCTGGGTTCTCGTTGCGCTGCTGGGCGCGGGCGCCATGGCCGTCGTCGCGCTCAGCCGCGGCGAGCACGTCAACGCCATGTGGCTGGTGATCGCCGCCGCCTGCACCTACCTGATCGCGTACCGGTTCTACGGCCTGTTCATCGCGACGAAGGTGCTGCGGCTCGACCGCAACCGGCATACGCCGGCAGTGCTGCACAACGACGCGCTCGACTACGTGCCGGTCGACAAATACGTGCTGTTCGGCCATCACTTCGCCGCCATCGCCGGCGCCGGGCCGCTGGTCGGACCGGTGCTAGCGGCGCAGATGGGCTACCTGCCCGGCATGCTGTGGATCCTGGCCGGCGTGGTGTTCGCCGGCGCGGTGCAGGACTTCGTGGTGCTGTTCCTGTCGGTGCGCCGCGACGGCAGGTCGCTCGGCGACATGATCAAGTCCGAACTGGGCACGGTTCCCGGCGTCATTGCCATGTTCGGCGTGCTGATGATCCTGATCATCCTGCTCGCCGTGCTGGCGCTGGTCGTGGTCAAGGCGCTGGCGATCAGTCCGTGGGGCACGTTCACCGTGGTCGCCACCATCCCGATCGCCTTGATCATGGGCGTATACGGACGCTACATCCGGCCCGGGCGGATCGGCGAGATGTCGCTGATCGGCTTCGTGCTGCTGATCGCCTCCATCGTCTACGGCCAGGCCGCGGCCGAAAGCCCGACGCTGGCGCCGCTGTTCACCTGGTCGGGCGAGACGCTGGCGCTGGTGCTGATGGGCTACGGCTTCGTCGCCTCGGTGCTGCCCGTGTGGCTGCTGCTGGCGCCGCGCGACTATCTGTCGACCTTCCTCAAGATCGGCACCATCCTGGCGCTTGCCATCGGCATCTGCTTCGTTATGCCGGACCTGCGCATGCCGGCGGTCAGCCGCTTCGTCGACGGCAGCGGCCCGGTGTTCGCGGGCGGCCTTTTTCCGTTCCTGTTCATCACCATCGCCTGTGGCGCGGTTTCGGGCTTCCACGCGCTGGTCGCCTCGGGCACCACGCCCAAGATGCTGCAGAACGAGATCCAGGCGCGGTTCATCGGCTATGGCGCGATGCTGGCGGAATCCTTCGTCGCGGTGATGGCGCTGATCGCCGCCTGCGTGCTCGATCCCGGCGTCTATTTCGCCATGAACAGTCCGGCGGCGCTGGTCGGCACCACCCCCGAGGCGGTCGCGGCGACCATTTCCGGCTGGGGCTTCCTGGTGACGCCGGAGACGCTCACCCAGGTGGCCCACGACATCGGCGAGAGCACCATCCTGTCGCGGGCCGGCGGCGCGCCGACGCTTGCGGTGGGGATGTCGCATATCCTGTCGGCGGCAGTGGGCGGCCAGGCGCTCACGGCGTTCTGGTACCACTTCGCCATCCTCTTCGAGGCGCTGTTCATCCTGACCACCATCGACGCGGGAACCCGTGTCTGCCGGTTCCTGCTCCAGGACATGATGGGCACGGCGATCCCGGCGCTGAAGGACACCAAATCCTGGACCGGCAATCTGCTGGCGACCGGCATCGCCGTCGCCGCCTGGGGATATTTCCTCTACCAGGGCGTGGTCGACCCGCTGGGCGGAATCAACACGCTGTGGCCGCTGTTCGGCATCGCCAACCAGATGCTGGCGGCCATCGCGCTGATCCTGTGCACTGTCGTGCTGGTGAAGATGAAGCGCGAGCGCTACGCCTGGGTCACCGCCGCGCCGTGCCTGTGGCTGCTGGTCTGCACCCTCACGGCGGGCTGGCAGAAGATGTTCCACGACAACCCGGCGATCGGCTTCCTCGCCCATGCCCGCAAGTTCCGGGATGCGCTGGCGTCCGGCGAAATCCTCGCCCCTGCCAAGTCGCTGGAGCAGATGAATCGGATCGTCTTCAATGATATAGTCGACGCCAGCCTGTGCGGCCTGTTCATGGCGGTCGTGCTGGCCATGGTGATTGCGGGGGCAATCACCATCCGCCGGGCACTGGCGGACCCGAAGCCGAGCGCGCGCGAAACCCTGGAGGGGACCTATGCGTGATTATCGGAGTTACAGCAGCTTCCTGGCGCGCGCCGCGCGCCTGATGGTGGGGCTGCCGGACTACGATCTCTACGTCCTGCACCGCAGGATACACCATCCCAACGAGCCTATGATGTCCCGCGAGGATTTCTTCCGCGAGCGGCAGGAAAGCCGTTATGGTGGCAACGGCAAAATCAATCGCTGCTGCTGACCGGCAGTAGACGCGCGCCAACAGCGAACACGCAGGAAATCCCCGGGTGACAACAGAATCCCAAAAGCCACCGCTCGTGCGGTTGATGATTGGCGCGATCGGCGTCGTCTTCGGCGACATCGGCACCAGCCCGCTCTACACCATGAAGGAAAGCTTCGCCGGCCCGCATCCACTGGCGCTCGACGCCATGCATGTCTACGGCGTGCTGTCGCTGATCTTCTGGTCGGTGATGCTGATCGTCTCGTTCAAATACGTCACCCTGATGATGCGGGCGGACAACAAGGGCGAGGGCGGCAGCCTGGCGCTGCTGACGCTCGTGAGCAATCTGGTCCAGGGAACGCGTTTTGTGCCCATCGTCGCGCTGCTGGGCATCTTCGCCGCGGCGCTGTTCTACGGCGACAGCATGATCACGCCCGCTATCTCGGTGCTCAGCGCCGTCGAGGGCCTCGAGGTGGTCGCGCCCGGGCTCGACACGTACATCGTGCCGATCACGGTAGTCATTCTGTTCGGCCTGTTTCTGGTCCAGAAGCACGGCACCGCCGCCATGGGACGCCTGTTCGGCCCCGTCACCCTGGTCTGGTTCTTCACCCTCGCCGCGCTCGGCACCGCCAGCATCATCAAAAATCCCGAAATCCTGTGGGCGCTGAATCCCATCTACGCCGTGAAGTTCTTCCTCCACGACCAGTTGCTCGCGTTCCTTGCGCTGGGCTCGGTCGTGCTGGCGCTCACGGGCGCCGAGGCGCTCTATGCCGACATGGGCCATTTCGGCCGTCCGCCGATCCGGCGGGGCTGGTTCTTCATCGTGCTGCCGGCCCTGATGCTCAACTATTTCGGCCAGGGCGCGCTGCTGATCAGCGAACCCTCGGCCATCGACAACCCGTTCTACCGGCTGGCGCCCGACTGGGCGCTGTGGCCGGTGCTGGGACTCGCCACGCTGGCCACCATCATCGCGTCGCAGGCGGTGATTTCGGGCGCGTTCTCGGTCACCCGCCAGGCGGTGCAGCTCGGCTACCTGCCCCGGCTCAAGGTGCTGCACACGTCCGAGGCCGAGATCGGCCAGATTTATGTGCCATTCGTGAACTGGGCGCTGCTGGGCGCGGTGATCCTGCTGGTGCTGGGCTTCGGCTCATCCACCAACCTGGCTGCCGCTTACGGCGTCGCCGTTACCGGCACCATGTTCATCGACACCCTGCTGCTGTCGTTCGTCGTGCTGCTGGCCTGGAAGATCCCGCGCTGGCAGGGCATCGCGATGCTGGTCGTGTTCGTCATCGTCGACGTGTCCTTCCTCGGCGCCAACCTGACCAAGATTCCGGATGGCGGCTGGTTCCCGCTGCTCGCCGGCCTTGCCCTGTTTGTGCTGCTGACCACCTGGAAGCGCGGCCGCCAGCTGGTCCGCGACGGGCAGGCCCGCGACGCCATCCCGGTCGAGACCTTCCTGTCGTCGCTGTCGCCCAAGATCACCCGGGTGCAGGGCGCGGCGGTCTACATGTCGGGCAATTCACAGGGCGTGCCGCATGCGCTGCTGCACAATCTGAAGCACAACAAGGTGCTGCACGAGATGAACGTGTTCATGACCATGCAGATCGAGGAGGTGCCGCGCCTCAACAACGAGGAGGCGCTGGAGGTCACCGAACTGAGCGAAGGCTTCTACCGCGTCGTCTACCATTATGGCTTCCTGCAGGACCCGGACGTGCCACGCGCCCTCCGGCTGGCGGGCGCCCGCGGGCTGAAGTGCAACATGATGCAGACGTCGTTCTTCCTGGGCCGCGAAACCATCATTCCCAGCGTGCGGCCGGGCATGGCGATCTGGCGGGAATCCCTGTTCGCGTGGATGACCCGGAACGCCACCAGCGCCATGGACTTCTTCGAAATCCCCGCCAACCGCGTGGTCGAACTGGGCTCGCAGATCGAGATCTGACCGCGCGGCGGCGCGGTCAGTAGTTCGGGGCGGTGTCGTCTTCCTTCGACGGCGGCCGGCGCTGCGGCCGGGGCTTGGCCGGGTCGAAGCAACGGTGGTCGCGAAGCACGCCGTACTCCTCGCATTCCCGCCCGTCGGCCAGCCTGCATACGCCCTGGTCGCCCGCCGTCGTGCCGGTGTTGATCACGCTCCTGCCGCCGATCTTGACGCAGTTGATGGCGGCCGGGTTGGGCATGCCGTAGAACGGGTCCGGCGGCGAGGTCAGGGTGGCGACGCCGTCGGTCCGCTCGGTCAGTCCCGGACCCAGCAGGCGGATGACGTAGTCGTTCACCTTGAGGAAATCGCGGCGCTGGAACTGCAGGCTGTCGGGGTTGAGCTCGTAGACGGTGTCGTCCGGATCCGCCGCGCTGCCGCGCAGGGTCATCCAGTTGCCCTCGCTCACCACCGGGTCGGCGGATTTGCCCGTGAAGGTCTCGATCAGCACGTAGCTGCCCTCGGCGGTCCCCTCGTCCTTCTTGATCAGGGTCAGCGATGTCTCGACGCCCTGACAGTCGGCGCAGGGCAGCGTGCCCTTGAACTCGCCCAGCAGCACCGGCACGTCGGGCCGCCCCTGCGGCTGGGCGTGCGCGGCGGCGACCAGCGACAAGGCGGCGGCCATCGCCAGTCCCGCGCATGACAATATTCCCCTCATCGGCCTCTCCTTGTTGCAGCGGCCACGCTACGCCAATCCGCAAATGCCCGCTAGGGCGTGACGCATGGATTCCCCTCTGTCCCCGGATGATCTAGAGTGCCGCCGGATGACCGAACCCGCCGCCTATGTCCTGCCCCGACCCTGGATCGACCGGATGCCCGGATCGGCCGTGTTCTTCGAGCACCGGGTCTTCCTGTTCTTTTTCCTGGGCTTTGCGTCCGGACTGCCGTTCGTGCTCCCGTTCGGCACCCTGACCTACTGGTTGACTGCGACCGGCACCGACAAGGGCGAGGTGGGCCTGTTCACCCTTGTCACCCTGCCTTTCGCCTTCAAGTTCGTCTGGGCGCCGATCATCGACCGGCTGCCGTTTCCGGCGCTTACCCGCATGCTGGGGCGGCGGCGCGGCTGGCTGCTCGCCATCCAGATCTGCCTGATCGGCGCCATCCTGCTGATGGCCTCGTCCAACCCGGGGCCTGGGCACCTGACGCTGACCGCCGTCGCCGCCGTGCTGGTGGCGTTCTTCTCGGCCAGCCAGGACATCGTCATCGACGGCCTGCGCATCGAACTGCTCGACGAACGCCAGCAAGGCGCGGGTGTCGCTGCCTACACCACCGGCTACCGCATCGCGATGCTGATCACGGCGAGCGGCATCCTGATCATTGCCGGGCTGGTCGGCTGGTCGGTCGCCTACGGGGCCGTCGCGGTACTGATGCTGGTCGGAGTCGGCGCCACCCTCGCCACACCCGAGCCGGCAATCAACGCCGAGGATGTGGCGCGCGAGGAACAGAACGCCGAGGATTTCCTTGAGCGACAGGGCGGCCTGCCGCCGGCGCTGGCAGGCCTCGCTGCCTGGTTCTACAGCGCCGTGGCGTCGCCCTTCCTGGAGTTCTTCCGGCGCTTCGGCGTGTTCTCGATCGTCATTCTGGCGCTTGTCCTGTTCTACAAGCTGGGCGACACGTTGGCTTCCATGATGACCGGGCCGTTCTATCTGGAGCTGGGCTTCTCGCTGGAGCAGGTCGGGCTGATCAGCAAGCCCGTCGGTCTGGTCGCCACGATCGTGGGCGCGGTGCTCGGCGGCGTCATGGTCAACCGCCTGGGTGTGATGAAGAGCCTGTGGATCGGCGGCATCGCCCAGCTTATATCCAACTTCACTTATGTGCTGCTCGCCTGGTCGGGCAATGATCCGTGGGTGCTGGGCGGCGTCATCGCCGTCGAGAACTTTGCCAGCGGCATGGGCGTCACGGCGTTCATCGCCTACATGTCCGGGCTGTGCAACGTGGCCTACACGGTGACGCAATATGCGCTGCTCACGTCGCTGATGAATGTGGGCCGCACGCTGCTGTCGGCGCCGTCCGGCTTCCTCGCCGAGGAGGTCAGCTGGCCGGTGTTCTTCAGCATCACGGCTGTCGCCGCGGTGCCCGGCCTGCTGCTGCTTTGGTGGGTGACTCGGCGGTTCGGAACCGTTACCAAACCGCCTCCGGCGCTTAATTGAAAGTTCATGCCCGGCTCCAAAGGTTTGTGATATGGTCGCCGGACACTCTGGGGAAGCCACAACAACAAAGGTGTTGTCATCGCTGTTCTAGCCACCAGACCGGCTCAACTTGAAGTGCGTCTAGCCCAGGACGAAGCCGAAATCACCGCCGCCCAGCATTTGCGTTACCGGGTCTTCTACGAAGAGCTTGGCGCCGCCGCGAGCCCTGTAATGGCCCGCGACAAGCTGGATTTCGACGAGTTCGATCCGGTCTGCGATCACCTGCTGGTGATCGACCATTCGCTACCGGCCGAAGAGGCGGTGGTGGGCACCTATCGCCTGCTGCGCGAGGAGGTCGCCCTCGCCAATGACGGATTCTACTCCGCCTCCGAATATGACCTCAGCCCGCTGTTCATGGGACGCGACGAGCACACGGCGCGCCAGCACGGCCAGTTCCTCGAGTTGGGCCGCTCCTGCGTGCGCGCGGAGTACCGCTCGAACGCGACCATCCAGTTCCTCTGGAAAGGCATCGCCGAGTACTGTTACCAGCACAGCGTGTCGTACCTGTTCGGCTGCGCCAGCCTGCCCGGCACCGACGTGGCCGAACACGCCGAGGCGCTGTCCTACCTCTACCACAACTTCCGGGCGCCCGAGGAGCTGTGCGTCTACGCGGTGCCGTCGCGGCACGTGGAGATGAACATGATGCCCGCGGACCAGATCCGCGAACGCGACGTGGTCAAGGAACTGCCGCCGCTGATCAAGGGCTACCTGCGCTGCGGCTGCTACATCGGCGACGGCGCGGTGGTCGACAAGCAGTTCGGCACCACCGACGTGTTCATCCTGCAGTCCATCGCCCGGGTCCCGGACAAGTACTTCTCGCACCTGACACGGCGCATCCGGTAGGCCTTCACCTCAAACCGTCGTGAACCGCACCGTGTAGACCGGCGGCAGCCGGTCGGGCAGCAGCATCCAGCTGTCGCCGCCATTGGCGCTGGTCCACAGGCCGCCCGAGGTCGATCCCATGGCGAGGACGTCGCCGGTTTCGTCCACGTCGAGGCCGTGCCGGTATACGAGGTCGTAGGACGTGGCCTGCGGCAGGCCATTGTCCAGCACCTGGGCCGTGCGCCCGCCGTCGCGGGTGCGGGTGACGACGAACTTGCCATCCACCGGATAGCGGAACTCGTCCTTGATGGCCGGCGCGAACCAGGCCGTGTCGGGGTCGTGAGGATGGACCGCCACGGCGAAGCCGAAGATCGACGGGCCCATGCTGGGGATGTCCTGCCAGCTGTTCAGGTCGTCGGTCGAGCGGAAGATGCCGCTGTGATGCTGGATCCAGTAGCCTTCCGGCCTGCCGGGGCACTGCACCACAAGGTGCGGATCCTGGATGGCGCCGTCCTCCGCCAGTTCGGGCGGCATATAGGCGGCACTCAAACCGTTGGTGCGGATCTCCCAGCTCCTGCCACCGTCCTCGGTGAGCCAGACGCCGCCACAGGAGACGCCGACGGTGATCCGGTTCTCGTCCCTTGGATCGACCAGCACGGAATGGATGCCCGGCTTGTCGTAGCCGCCGCCGAACCAGCGCGCCCGCTCCGGCACGTTCCACAGCGGCTCGTTCAGCGCCCAGGTCTCGCCGCGGTCGCGCGACACGAACAGGCCGCCGGGGATGGTGCCCGCCCACAGCGTGCCGTTCTGGCCGGGGCCGCCCGCCGCCAGGGTTCACAGCAGCTTGAGGGAATCGCCTTGCGCGCCGTCCTCGGCCTTGGGGTAGGCGGGCGCGGCCACTTCCTGCCAGGTTTCACCGAAGTCGTCCGACCGGTGCAGCTTGCCGCCGAAATGGCCCAGGTCCAGCGACGCATAGAGCGTGCCGTCGCGCCTGTCGTGCAGCACGGCGGGCACCGGGCTGCCGAGGAAAGCGGTGCGCTCGACGGTCCAGCCGCTGCCCTCGGGCTTCAGGATGAACAGTCCCTTGCGGGTTCCGGCGACAATGCGATTGGCCATGTCTTCCCTCCCGACAATGCCTGCATCACGTAGATCTCGGATTCGGGCGCGACCTCGCAATCGAGCGACCCGGAGAAATCGATGCGCTCGTCGTCGACGAACACGCAGACATGCTGCCGCAGCCGGCCCTGATCGTCGAGCACATAGGAGCGCAGCGCCGGGAGCTGGCGGAACATGTCGTCGAGCGCCGCGCGCAGGGTCGCGCCGGCCACCTCGACGGGCTCGTGGGGAACGAGGCGGCGCAGATGCTGGGTGAAGAACATCCGCGCCATCGTCCGGGTCCTAGATCAGGTCGGACCCGAAGGCGGCGAGCGCCGCCATGTTGACCAGGTCCGACGCGCCGGCGTTCATCGGCACGATCTGCACCGATCGCTCCAGCCCGCTCAGCAGCGGACCGATCACCGTGCCCGCGCCCAGCTCCTGCAACAGCTTGGACGACAGGTTGGCCGAATGCAGCGCGGGCATGACCAGCACGTTGGCCGGACCGGACAGGCCCATGAACGGATAGAGTTTCTGCAGCTCAGGGTTCAGCGCCACGTCGGCCGACATCTCGCCATCGAACTCGAAGTCGGGCTTCTGCTCGGCCAGAATGCGGCGCGCCTCGCGGATGTGGTCGCTGCGAAAGCCTTCCGGGTGGCCGAAATTGGCATAGGACAGCAGCGCGACGCGGGGCTCGTGGCCGAAGCGGCGGGCGGTCGCGGCGGCGCCCTTGGCGATCTGGGCGAGCTGCTCGGCGGTTGGCAGCTCGTTCACCTGGGTGTCCGACATGAACACGGTGTGGTCGCGGGTGACGATCATCGACAGGCCGAAGACCGTGTGGTTCGGCAGCGGGTCGATGACGCGGCGGATCTCGTCATAGGTGGTGAAGTAGTTGCGCGTCAGGCCCGTGACCATGGCGTCGGCGTGGCCGAACGCCAGCATGCAGGCGGCGAACACGTTGCGGTCGTTGTTCACCATGCGCAGGCAGTCGCGGTAGAGCGAGCCGTCGCGCTGCAGCCGCTTGTAGAGGAAGTCGGCGTAGGCCTCGTTGTTGCGGCTCTCGCGGGCGTTGTGCACTTCCACGCCGCCGTCGTCGTCGATGCCCATGGCATGCATGGTGGCGTGGATGACTTCCTCGCGGCCCACCAGCAGCGGCGTGCCATATCCGGCGGCACGAAACGCGAAGGCGGCGCGGATCACCTTTTCTTCCTCGCCTTCGGCGAACACCACCCGCTTCGGCTTCGACTTCACGCTGGAATAGATGTTCTGCAGGAAGTTGGCGGTGGGATTGAGCCGGCCGTTCAGCCGGGCGCGGTAGGCGTCCATGTCCATGATCGGCCGGCGCGCAACGCCCGAATCCATGGCGGCCTGGGCTACGGCCGACGGAATGCGGCTGATCAGGCGCGGATCGAACGGCGCCGGGATGATGTAGCCGGGGCCGTAGGACGGACGCTCGCCCGCATAGGCGGCGGCCACTTCGTCCGGCACGTCCTCGCGCGCCAGCTCGGCCAGCGCGTGGGCGGCGGCGATCTTCATGTCCTCGTTGATCGTGGTCGCGCGCACGTCGAGGGCGCCGCGGAAGATGTACGGGAAGCCCAGCACGTTGTTGACCTGGTTCGGATAGTCCGACCGGCCGGTGGCGACGATGGCGTCGCTGCGGATGTCCGCAACCTCTTCCGGGGTGATTTCCGGGTCGGGATTGGCCATGGCGAAGATGATCGGCTTGGCGGCCATGCTGGCGATCATGTCGCCGGTATAGGCGCCCTGCGCCGACAGGCCCATGGCCACGTCCGCGCCGGCCATGGCTTCGGCCAGCGTGCGGTGACCGGTGACAACGGCGTGGGCCGACTTCCACTGGTTCATGCCTTCGGTGCGGCCCTGGTACAGCACGCCCTTGGTGTCGCAGACGATGACGTTGTTGTGCGGCACGCCCATGGCCTTGATCAGCTCGACGCAGGCGATCGAGGCGGCGCCGGCGCCGTTGACCACGACCTTGCAGTCCTTGATGTCGCGGCCGGTCAGGTCCAGCGCGTTGATCAGGCCGGCGGCGGCGATGATCGCGGTGCCGTGCTGGTCGTCATGGAACACCGGAATGTTCATCAGCTCGCGCAGCCGCTGCTCGATGATGAAGCATTCGGGCGCCTTGATGTCTTCCAGGTTGATGCCGCCGAAGCTGGGCTCCAGCAGGCGCACGCAGTTGATGAAGTCCTCGACGTTCTCGGTGTCGACCTCCAGGTCGATGGAATCGACGTCGGCGAAGCGCTTGAACAGCACCGCCTTGCCTTCCATCACCGGCTTCGACGCCAGCGCGCCCAGATTGCCCAGGCCCAGGATGGCGGTGCCATTGGAGATCACCGCGACCAGATTGCCCTTCGACGTGTAGTCGTAGGCGCAGGACGGATCCTCGGCGATGGCCCGCACCGGCACGGCAACGCCCGGCGAGTAGGCCAGCGACAGGTCGCGCTGGGTCGCCATCGGCTTGGTGGCGACGATTTCGATTTTTCCGGGCCGTCCCATGGAGTGGAACAGCAACGCTTCGCGATCGGTGACTTTCGGTTCGGCCATGAAACTTCTTGCGGGGTTGGGGGCGGGCTGGTTTTCGGTTGAGGCGGGCGTTAGCATGACCGCGACCCTTCTGTCACCTTCCATTACGGAAACCGACATGCCTCAATTGCGCATTCGTGAAATTTTATTCCGTTTTCGGGCGCCCCGGCTGATGGTTCGTTAGGTGTCGGCGGTCATTTGCGTTATTTTATGTCTTTAGCACGCTCTTCCGAGAACGCAACCCCGAATACGGCGCCGCCAGACGCGACGCCGATGATGTCCCAGTACCTGGAGATCAAGGGACAATACCCGGACTGCCTGCTGTTCTACCGGATGGGCGACTTCTACGAACTGTTCTTCGCCGACGCGGTGAAGGCCTCGGAAGCACTCGATATCACGCTGACCAAACGCGGCCGTCATCAGGGCGACGATATCCCCATGTGCGGCGTGCCGGTGCACGCCGCCGACGGCTACCTGGCCCGGCTGATCCGCAAGGGGTTCCGGGTCGCCGTGTGCGAGCAGGTCGAGGATCCGGCCGAGGCGAGGAAGCGCGGCTCCAAGTCGGTGGTCAAGCGCGACGTGGTGCGCCTGGTCACCGCCGGGACGCTCACCGAGGAGGCGCTGCTCGACGCGCGCAGCCACAACTACCTGGCGGCGCTGGGCCGGGCCGAAGGCGCGCTGGCGCTGGCCTGGCTCGACATGTCGACGGGCGATTTCTGCACCGGTCCGACCACGGCCCACGACCTGGAGGCCGATCTCGCGCGGCTCCAGCCCGGCGAGCTGCTGGTGCCCGAGACGCTGGGCGCGGTGGCGGAAGTGCGCGACGCGCTCGACGACTGGCACACGGCGCTGACGCCGCTGTCCTCGGCCCGCTTCAACTCCCAGCGCGGCGAGGAGGTGCTGAAGCGCCAGTTCGCCGTCGCCAGCCTGGACGGCTTCGGCGCGTTCTCCCGCGCCGAGCTGGCGGCGGCCGGCGCGCTGGTCGCCTATCTCGACGATACCCAGAAGGGCGAGCTGCCCAGGCTGCGCCCGCCGCAGCGGGTCGAGGCGCACGCCACCATGGCGATCGACGCGGCGACGCGCCGCAGCCTGGAGCTGACCCGCAACCAGCAGGGCGAGCGCACCGGCACGCTTCTGTCGTGCATCGACCGGACGGTGACCGGCGCGGGCGCGCGCCTGCTTGCCGAGCGGCTCTCGGCGCCGCTGACCGATCCCTCGGCCATCAACGAACGGCTCGACGCCATCGCCTGGTTCACGGAGCGGCCCGCGGTCGGCGACCGGCTGCGCGAGGCGTTGCGCGCGTGCCCCGACATGGAACGCGCCCTGTCGCGGCTCTCGGTGGGACGCGGCGGCCCGCGCGACCTGCTCGCCATCGCCCAGGCGCTGGGCCAGGCCGCCGGAATCCGGCGGCTGATCCAGAAAGCCGCCGAGACCGATCCGCTGGGGCCTCTGCCCAAGGCCGTGAAGACCGCAACGGAGGATCTGGGCAGCCACGGCGCGCTGGTCGCGCTGCTGGTGAAGGCGCTGGTCGAGGACCCGCCGCTGATCGCCCGCGACGGCGGATTCGTGGCGCATGGCTATGACGGCCAGCTCGACGAGCTGCTCACCCTGCGCGACCAGTCGCGCCAGCTCATCGCCGGGCTGCAGGGGCGCTACAAGGACCACACCGGCGTCGCCAGTCTGAAGGTCAAGCACAACAACGTGCTGGGCTACTTCATCGAGGTGCCGCAGAACCACGGCGAACGGATGCTGAAACCGCCGCTCAACGAGGTCTACATCCACCGCCAGACCATGGCGGGCGCCGTGCGCTTCAACACCACCGAGCTGGCCGAGCTCGATTCGAAGATCAGCCGCGCCGCCGACCAGGCGCTCGCCCGCGAGCTGCAGATTTTCGACGACCTGTCGGCGGAGGTGACGTCGAACTGGGCCGCCATCTCGCTCGCCGCCCGGGCGCTTGCCGTGCTCGACGTGTCGGCGGCGCTCGCGCATCTGGCCGCCGCCCACAATCACTGCCGGCCCGAGGTTGATGACTCTTTGGCCTTCGCGATCAGCGCCGGCCGCCATCCGGTGGTCGAAGCCGCGGTCGCCGCCCACGCCCACGCCAGCTTCGTCGCCAATGACTGCGACCTGGGCGAGGGCAACCGGCTGTGGCTGGTCACCGGCCCCAACATGGCGGGCAAGAGCACCTTCCTGCGCCAGAACGCGCTGATCGCCATCCTGGCGCAGATGGGCGCCTATGTGCCGGCCGCCTCGGCCCGGCTGGGCGTGGTCGACCGGCTTTTCAGCCGCGTCGGCGCCAGCGACGACCTGGCGCGCGGCCGGTCGACCTTCATGGTCGAGATGGTCGAAACCGCCGCCATCCTCAACCAGGCGACGGAGCGCTCGCTGGTGATCCTCGACGAGATCGGCCGCGGCACCGCCACCTATGACGGCCTGTCGATTGCCTGGGCCGCTGTCGAGCACCTGCACGACGTCAACCGCAGCCGCGGCCTGTTCGCCACCCACTACCATGAGCTCACCGCCCTGACCGGCAAGCTCGACGCGCTCGCGCCCCATACCATGAAGGTGAAGGAATGGCAGGGCGAGGTGGTGTTCCTGCACGAGGTCGGCCCCGGCGCCGCCGACCGGTCATACGGCATCCAGGTTGCCAAGCTGGCGGGTCTGCCGCAGGCCGTCGTGAGCCGGGCGCAGGCGGTGCTGGAGAAGCTGGAGACCGGCGAGCAATCCGGCGCGGTCGCGGCGCTGGCCGACGACCTGCCGCTGTTCTCGGCCCACCTGAAGCGCGCCGCCGCGCCAGAACCCGCCAGGAAGTCTCCGGTGCTCGAGGCGCTTGCCGAGATCAACCCGGACGAGCTGACAGCCCGCGAGGCGCTCGATCTCGTCTACCGGCTGCGGGTGCTGCTGGACGGGAACGACTGAGGCATTATCAGGCGGTAAGTGTCTCGACCTTGCGCCGGCCAGCCGCCGCAAGCAACGCCTCGTCGCATGACGCGAGCGGTACGCTTCTGCGGATCGCGAGTTCCAGATAGGCCGCGTCGTAAAGGGTCAGCTTCTCCTCCCGCGACAGCGCCAGGGTCGCGCCCCAGGCATGGCGATCCGTGTCCTCGACGCTGCGGATCGCGAGACGGCCCAGCCGTGCGAGCGAGCGGTCGACGTAAGCCTCGTCGCAGCGTCCGCGTCTCGCCGCGTTGCGCAGCACGTTGGCGACTTCCAGCCGCCACAGGGTCGGCACGAAGGCGCCCTCCGCCACAATCCGGCGCATGATTGCGTGGGCGGCTGGGGTGCGCTCATCGTCGAAAAGCCAGGCAATCGTCATGGAGGCGTCGATCACGACGCTCATCCGCGACGTCCCTCTTCGAGCAGGTCGCGGATCGACAGGCCGCCCAGCGAATGGCTCGGGCTTTCGGCAATAATCTCGGCGGCGGCCTTCTCGGCATCCTGCCTGGCACGCGCATGGGCTGCGCGGCGCCTGATGACGATATCCCCGTCCTGTGTCTCTACCTCCACGGACTCGCCCTCGGCCAGCCCGATCGTCCGGGCGACGTCCATGGGCACCCGGACGGCAAGGTTCTTGCCCCATTTCCCGACAACGCTATCAGACACGCGGCGTTCTCCTTCCGAGATATTCTGGCATATCCCACATTTGGCCGCAACAGGAGCGGCAATGTGAGTTGCCGCGCGCGACCGTGGATTGGTTTGCATTGCGCCAGGCGATGTTTCAGTCACTGCGCGTGCGTGGTGGAATTATCCAACGCCGCGGCTTAGTTTAGGGCCCATGCAGCAGCAGGTCGCCAACCGCAAAGCCATCATCGACCGCCAGGCGCTCATCGAGAGCCTGGAGGCGCAGGTGCGCGACCTCTCGCGCGACAAGCTGCGCCCGGTGCTGGTGAAGGGCCTGCAGGACGCGCTTGCCGCCGGCGACGCGGAAGTCCGCCGGCGGCTGATCGACGGGGAAGGCGGCCGCAAGGTGGCGTTCGCCCGGTCGTTCCTGATCGATCAGATCATCCGGGTGCTCTACGACTTCACCCTGACCTACGAATACCAGGCCGACAATCCGACCAGCGGAGAGCACCTGTCCATCGTCGCCGTCGGCGGCTATGGCCGCGCCGAGATGGCGCCGTTCTCGGACGTGGATCTGCTGTTCCTGCTGCCCTACAAGCAGACCGCCTGGGGCGAGCAGGTCGTCGAGTTCATGCTCTACGTGCTGTGGGACCTGGGCCTCAAAGTCGGCTATTCGGTCCGTTCTATCGACGATTGCCTGCGCCTGTCGCGCAAGGACCTGACCATCCGCACCGCGCTGCTCGAGATGCGCTATGTCTGGGGCGACCGGCTGCTCTATGACGAGCTGCGCACCCGCTTCGACAAGGAAGT
>CALQFM020000006.1 GCA_943329845.2 Candidatus Kuenenia stuttgartensis
ACAATGCACAGCGCCTCCACTCGGCGCTCGGATACAAGCCGCCGGTCGAGTTCGAAGAAGAACGCGGCCATTCCGTCAACAGCGCTAACCATGGCAATATCGCCAGGTCACTCAATTAGACGTGTCTCACAAACCGGGTGCAGTCCAGTACTGTCACCGAATTACACCGAAATAATGACTGACGGCGTATCCCTGGTCCTGTGGACGCTCGCCGCGTTCCAGCTCAAGCACTTCCTCGGCGATTTCGTGCTGCAGACGAAGACTCAGGTCGTGAACAAGGGTTTCTACGGCCGGCGCGGCGGCATCGCTCATGCCGCGACGCATGCGCTGCTGTCGGTTCCCGTTCTCGTCCTCCTGACGCGCGCACCGGTGCTGATCGCCGCGGCCGCCGCGGCGGAGTTTCTGGTGCACTACCATATCGACTGGGCCAAGGCCCGTACCGACCGGGTGATGGGCTGGAGCGATCGGGACAGCATCTACTGGGCGGCGTTCGGCATCGACCAGCTGCTGCACCAGCTGACCTATCTCGCCATCGTCGCGGTCCTGTTGCCGCAGGCCGCCGGGTAACGGCTACCCCAGGACCCGGCTGAAAAACGCCCTCATGCGGGCGAGCAGGTCGACTTCGGCGGATTTGGGCACCGGCCGATTCGCCATCTCGGCCTGTTCCCGCTGGCGGCGCGCCAGCAGTTCGCCGAAGCGGTTGAGCAACTCCGGCGACCGCTGCAGCAGTTCCTCGACCGATTCCTTGGTGATCTCGAGGGCGCGAATCCGCGTCATCGCCGTGACGCTCGCCGAGCGCGGCGCGCCGGTCATCAGCGACATCTCGCCGACCACGTCGCCCGCGGCCAGCACCGCCAGTTCCTGCGGCACGCCCTGCGGCAGGGCGAGCGTGACGCGCGCGGCGCCCTCGAGGATGATGAACATGGACGACGCCGAAGCGCCCTGTTCCATGATCACGGCGTCGCATGCGAACTCGGAGACGGCGCACCGGGTAGCCAGCAGCAGGATCTGCTCCTCGTTCAGGGTTTCCGCGAACAGGCTGGCATGGCGCAGCCCGTCGGGAATCGAGTCCGGTCCCAGGCCATAGCCGAGATCGGGCGGCTGGGCGATCTCGATCTGGGTGACCGGCAAGGGCATGCCGCTGTGCTGTAAAACCCGGAGCACGGCGCGGAAGACGGCCGACTTGGCGACGGTCGGCGTGACCTTGTCGGGATCGGCGTAGAAGCGCACCCGGTAATAGACGGCGTCGCCGTCGATCCGGTCGACGACGATGCTCGGCTCGGGGTTCGGCGACATGCCGGGGCCGGTGCGCACGGTCTTCATCACCTCGGCCAGCATCATGTCCACGGCGCGCTCGCAGGGCACGCGGACATCCACGCTGACCTCGATCTCGAACCGCTTCGCGTCGCCCGGGCGGCTGTGGTTCAGCACCGGATTGGCCGTGATGATGTGGTTGGGCACCATCAGCCGGCGGCCGTCCTCCAGCATCAGGAAGGTGGAGCGCCACGAAAGGTGGGTGACACAGCCATAGACCGGTTCCGGCAACTGGTCGGAGTACACGGTGAGCCAGTCGCCGAGGGCATAGGAGCCGTCCAGGTTGATCGAAAGTCCGCTGAACAGATCCTGGATGACCGTCTGCAGCGCGATACCCAGGATCACCGCCGTCGCGCCCGACGCCGTGATCAGGCCGGTGAAGGACATGCCTTCCTGCCACCAGAGGCCGATCGACAGGCCCAGCAGCAGCAGCGCGATGGTCAGGATGTCGCGAATCAGCGCCGGGGTTTCCCGGCCGCGGCGCCGCCGCCAGTAGCGGTGCCAGTAGAAGTACCGGATCAGGCCGTCGATGAAGAGCGTGACGGCCACGACCAGGACGACGGTCAATCCGCTGAGGATGTCGGCGGTCGCTTCCGGTGAGAAATACATCCCGATCGCTTCCCCGCCCCAGAGACGGGCGGCGAGCAGGACAGCGATCGCGAGAGCCGACCAGAAGATCATTTTTCCGTCATCACCATTTCCACGCCGGTCTCACCCTCCGCCAGGCGCCTCATGTGCAGCGAAACGCATGGGTCGTCAGGCGCCTGGCCGTGCAGCGCCGCGAACAGACCGGCCGCGTCGGGTTGCCGTTCCTTGAGCCGCTGATACGCCACGCCGTAGTCCCGGAGGAAGTCTGGCGAATAAGTATCGCCGTGCAAAGGCTCCCAAAGCTCCAGGGCTTCGGTTTTTCCCTTCAGCACCACTGAGGCCACCGGCCGGAACAGCACATCCGGGCACAGATCCCGCGTCGCGCCGCTGACGCACAGCCGCGTGCCAAGATATTTGTTGATGCCTTCCAGCCGCGCCGCCGTGTTCACCGCGTCGCCCTGCGCCGTGTAGGTGAAGCGCGCGCGGCTGCCGAAATTGCCGATCACCGACATGCCGGTATGCACGCCGATGCGGGTTACCCCGAGCGCGAAGCCGGCCTGGTTCTGCTCGACGCGGAAGCTTTCCGTGAAGCGGTCCATCTCCAGCATGCACATCACCGCCTTCTGGGCATGATCGGGCAGGTCGACCGGCGCGTTGAAGATCGCGAACACCGCGTCGCCGATGAACTTGTCGACCATGCCGTCATGTTTCAGGACGATGCTGGTCATGCCGTCGAGATAGGCGTTGACCAGCTGCGCCAGCGACTTTGAATCCATCCGCTCCGACATGGTGGTGAAGTTCTGGATGTCGGAGAACAGGTAGGTCATCTCGCGGCGCTCGCTCTCCAGCGACATGCGCGACGGGTCCTGCACCATCTGCTCGACCACCTTGGGCGAGACATAGCGCGAAAACGCGCCCTGGATGAACTCGCGCTGGCGGCGGGCGTCCCGGCCGCCGAGGGAATCCAGCACGGTGAAGGCGCCGATGAACGACAGGGTAGGCGCGATCAGGCCGATCATCACGCCCTGGTAGTGGAACAGCGCGACGCCGCCCAGCCACAGCAGCACGATCACGCCGATACCGCCCAGGATGCGCGGCAGCAGCGCCGCGTTGGCCACGCCCAGCGCCGCGCCGGCCAGCGCGAGCAACAGGGCGATGGCGAAGTCTGTTCCCCAGCCCGCCACCGGAGACGGCTTCTGGTGCAGCAGCTGCGACAGGATATGCGCCTGGATCACCACGCCCGGCAACTGGCCTTCGTCGCCGGCCAGGGTGACCGAAAACGGCGTGCGGTGCCGGTCGACCAGGGTGACGTCGGAGCCGATCAGCACGATCTTGTCCTGGAACCACGCCGCCGGCATGAACCCGGCCACCGTGGCGGAAATCTGCCGGAACGGTTTGGGGTTGAGGTCGGTCGGCGTGGGCGGCGGGCGGCCGCGCCAGATGATCGGCACCTGGACGTCGGGCGTTTTCACGCTCGCGGCCTCGGCGAGGGCGCGCGCGAAGCCCATGACGTAGCGTCCGTCGTCCATGCGCCGGCCAGGGAATACACCGCGCGCGGTGTCGAACTGGTCGGTCGGCAAGTCCGCCATCCCGCGCTGGTGCGGCGCGATCATCGCGTCCTCGAACGCCTTCTGCTCGGGCGTCACGGTGGCGCCGGAGACGATGTAGCTGACGATCACCGGCAGCCTGATCGTCCGCAGCGTTTCCTTGAGCGCGGTGTCCTTGTCCGGTTCCGTCGGCTGGTCGAGCAGCAGATCGAGGCCGATCGCCTTGGGCTGGTGCGCGGCGAGGCGCTGGAGGAGGTCGCTGACGAACTTGCGGTCCACCGGCGAGCGGTAGGCGAAGCCGCGCAGCGTGTCCTCGTCGATGGCGACGATGATGATGTCCGGGTCCTGCTCCTCGCGCGGCGCGAACACCGAGGCGATCTGCCAGTCCTGGATGAACTGATTGATACGCGACATGAAGGACAGGTTGTTCGTCGCCAGGGTCGCCAGCACGGCGGTGAGCGCGGCGAGGCCGATGAACCGGGCGGCCGCCGCGATCCGCTTGCCGCGGCCTGGCGAGACCGCGCGGCTCGTGGCGGCGTCGCTCATTTTTGCCGGTTCAGCAGCGCCACGGCCTGTGCTTCGCAGCCCTTCTCGGCCATCCAGGCCGTGCGCATCGCGTCATTGGCCAGCGCGGCCGGCACCGACACCAGGGTGATGGCGGATTCCACGCCCGCCACGCTCACCACATAGGTTTCGCCGCCGCGCATCGGCACATCCGTGGTGATCGACAGGCGGTCCTGCCCGGCGGGCCATTGCGCCTGCGCCTTCCAGCTGCGATCGGTCGGCGCCACGGTCAACGCGGACGCGCTGGCCGCGGCGGGACGCCAGAAGACGGGCTGGCGATTTTCCAGCATGCAGCCATTGCCGCCATGGGTCGCGTCCACCAGCCACGGATCCGGCAGCTTGGCCAGCACCGCGGCGCGGGTGGTGCCGAACTCGCCGCTGCGGGCCTCGCGTTGCGTCACCAGCGCCTTCAGCGTGGTCGAGAGATTGACGCCGCCGCCCTGCACGGCGACCGGCGGCTTGTCGTAGGGACCGTCGAGCTTCAGCGTCGATCCGGTCTCGGAGATCAGCGTCAGGTGCTGGCCCTGCTTCAGGTGCAGCACCGCGTCGGACTGCAGGAGGGTGCCCGGCTTGAGGCCGATGCCGCGCGCCTCGACCACCACCAGGGTCGCGGCGCCGGCTTCGCCGGTCACGAGCGCGGCTGCGAGCAGCGCAATAATGAACCGCCATGTCATGATGCACCCCCGCCACGCTTCGCGCCGTCGCCGATCAGCGTGAACGCCGCCCAGTAGAATGGATGGGACGACGCGGGCTGGGCGAGCAGCGCCAGTTGCGATTGCCGCAAGGCCTCGGCCACGTCGCCGGTCGGATCGCGCGCCAGGCCAGCAAAAACCGCCGTCATCAGGCGCGTTGTCTCCGTCGACGGTACTTCCCAATGGCTGGCCAGAACCTCGTGCGCGCCGGCGTTGAAGAAGGCGTCGGCAAGGCCGTGAAGGGCGCCGCCGCCAAAATGCGCGCCGCCAGCCGCCGCCGTGTTGCAGGCGGACAGCACGACCAGATCGGCGTTGAGCTTGAATCCGGCGATTTCGCTGGCGGTCAGCAGCCCGTCGCCGCTCGCCGAACTGGCGATGCTCGCCGGCGGCGACAGCACCAGGGCAGGCTCGGATTCGCAGTGCAGCTCGCCCGGCAGCAGGCCATGGGTAGCGAAATAGATCACGCCGTAGCTGTCGAGCGGCCGGGCGCGCAGCGCGGCCTCCGTTGCCTGGACGCCGAGCAGCACGTCCTCGGGGGCGGCGCGCAGGCTCTGTGCCACGGCGCGCACCTCGCCTTCCGTATCCGGCAGCAGCGGCAGCCCGCGCAGCAGCGCCGGATCGATGGGGCCGCCCCGCTGGCAGACCTGGGCGAGATTGCTCAAGGCCTTGCCGGAGGCGGCGCCGCCGCCGGCGAAGGACGGATCGCCGATGCCCAGAAAGGGCCGCGGCGCGGCGGCGCGATTTGCCGTGCGCAGCGCCACGAAGGCGCGGGGTGACGGAATCTGGCTGATCGCTGCGCGGCGGATCAGCCAGGCGGCGGCGCCGTAATTATCGCCGTCGCCGGGATCGGTCGTGACCAGCAGCGACAGGGGCAGGCTTGCCAGGTCGCCGGCGGACGCGACGACCAGATGATCCGCGCCGGCGAGTTCGGTCTCGATGGGGCCGAGCAACTGTCTGTAGAGGGCGAAGGACGATTTCAGGCTGAACGCCGGCGGTTTGCCCAGACGCAGCGTGAAGGCGGTGCGAAGGTCGCCGATGTCCGCCGCCAGGCTGGTCGCGGTCGCCTGGACGGGACGCACGGTCAGGCCGTCCCGCGTGACCAGCAGGACGTAGCTGCGGTGCACCCCGATGACGAAACTGACGAAGGCCTCGCGCGGCCGCAGCCGCCCTTGAACGTCGCTCAGCGCGACGGTGTTGGGTTCGGCCAGCCTGGTATATTCGGGGAACTTTTCGCGCACGGTCGCGAGCAGGGCTTCGGCCTCTCTGGCGGATGTCTCCAGCTCGGCCGCCAGAATCTTTTCGTGCGCCGCGTCACGGTCGCTGTCGGGCTTGGCATGCTCCGTGGCCAGCCCGATTCGCAGGCTGTCCACCTTGCGCTGCGCATCCTGGGCCTGGCGGATCTGGTCGGCGAGGGCGGGATCGGCGGCGGCCTCGCGCGCCGCCACATGGGCGATCGTCTGGTCAGCCACGCCCGCGCTAACCAGCTGGCTGGCGGTGAACATCTCGGCGTCGAGCTGCTGCCGCTCGCCCGTGGTGTCGCCCAACGCCGAGGCGGCGGCGAGGAACGGCGTGATCTGATCGGCGACGATCTGCGAGCGCGCGACCGGGTCGCCGGCCAGGATCTTGAATGCATCGCGGTAGGCCGCGACGGATGCGGTATAGAGCTGCTGGTCGGCGTAGAACTGTCCCAGCCGCAGTTCAGCCATGGCAGTCGGTGCGCGGTCGCCGAACAGCTTCAGGTTCATCGCCACCGAGTCGGTGAAATTCTGCTCGGCCGCCACGACTCGGCCCTGGCGGACGTTGATCTCGCCCATCAGCGCCACGATGTCGGGCCGCCACCACAGCGGCAGGGCCGGCTGCTGGCTGATGATGTACAGCGCCTCTTCCGCCGCGGCCTGCGCCGCCGGGATGTCGTCCAGCCGGACCGCCATCTCCGCCTCGATCCGCAGGCCGTGGGCCAGCTCGCCCTGCAGCGCGGCGGGGATCGGCGGCGGGGCGCTGCCGTTCATGTCCATGGCGGTGGCCTTGACCGCGTCGACCTCGGTCCGGCGCGCGGCGGTGGCGGCGCGGGCATATTTGAGGGCGTCGACATAATTGCGCTGATTGGCGGCATTCAGCGCCCGATAGGCATTGAAACGGGCCCTGCCGGCCTCGCTCGAGGCGCTTTCGATGATCGGCGTGGCGCGCTGGAACAGCGCCGCCGCTTCGTCGAAACGGCCCTGGTTGCTGACCTGCAGCGCGAGTTCGATCAAGGCCTGGCCCACGGCGGCCGAATTCGGCCCGAACACTTTCGTCTGCACATCCAGCGCCGTGCGGTACGCCCCTTCCGACGCCACGAAGTTGCCGCCGCTGCTGTACAGCCGTCCCAGCTCGGTGGATTGCTGGTAAAGCGCCAGGTCGGCCGCGCGCAGTTCCAGCACGCTGGCCGGGTATTTGGCGCGCAGGATGGCGAGCGCCGCCGCCGTCTGGTCGGCGCCGCCGGATTGCGCGCGGATCGCGGCGCTCATGACCGGCAGCATGCCGGGCAGGCCCTCGGCTTCGAAAACGCCGGTTTTGGCCGCCGAGAGCAGTACGATGCGCGGCCAGCTGTTGCTGCGCGTCTCGCATGTCAGCAGGACGTCGTCGGCGCCCAGTGGCTGACCGGCGTCGCAGCGGAGGCGGTCGATGGCGTTGAGCGCGCTTTCGGGGTTCGTCCGCGCCGCCCTGATGATCGCGGTCCGGCGCGCGGCGGCATCCTCGGGCAGTGCCGCCTTCAGGGTGGTGACGTGCAGGGCGCCCGCGGGCGACTGGCCTGCGCCGCACAGGATGGCCTTGCTCAGCGCCGGCGTGGCGACGCCCTCGGCCTGGCAGGCTTCGCCGCCGAGATTGTTGACGGGAGCGCTCGCCGCCCAGGCGGGGTTGCCGGCGGCGATGAGCAGGACCGCCAGGATGAAAGCGTGGGGTTTCTTGTGTCGCATCGCGCCGCCGCCCCTCAAAATCGCACGCCGGCGGTGACGAACAGCGTCGTCCGCTGTTTGCCGCCATCGCTGCCCGCGACGGCGTTCAGCGTCCGCGCGACTTCCAGGGCGCCGGTCAGATTGTGCGGAAACGACGCCCGCAGGCCGCCGCCCACGGAAACGATGTACTGGTTGATCAGGTCCGGATCGGCGGCGGCGCCGCGCTGGATGTACCAGGTGCGCGCGCCGTCGACATAAAGGTAGGGCTCCAGGTTCACGACCATCGAACCAAGCGGGCCGGTGTCGTAGCGCAACTCGGCGGATCCGCCGATGCCGTGGTCGCCGGTGATGCCGCCCGGATCGTAGCCCCGGCCGATCTGCAGGCCGCCAAACGCGATCTGCTCGCCGGTGATCAGTGGCGTGAAGGCGTATTGCCCCTGCGCCGTCAGGACGCCCGAGAAGCGGTCCCCCAGCAGGGCGCTGTACCGCATGAAGCCGGTGATCTTGGTAAAGTCGGTGATGCCGCCCTTGCGCGACAGCTCCGGCGAGCCGTTCGGCGTCGCCCCGAAGATCGGCAGGCCCTGGGCGATGTCGATGCTGGTCGCCCACGAGCCGCCCAGAAAGTTGTTGTGAAGATAGGTGACGCTGACGTCGGCGACGCGCCACTGGTCGTGGCTCAACCCTGTACCAAGGATGTCCACGTCCGCGTTCTGCGCGGCGAATCCGCCATCGAGCTGCAATGTCTGGCGCCGCGACCGGATGATCGGATAGGTCAGCCTGAAGCCCGCGGCCCAGCTGTCGGTCAGCACCTCGAACGCTTTCAGCGTCGAGCCGGGCTGGCCGTGCGTGATGGTGCCGAACGTGCTCAAGGCCAGGCCGTCGTCGCCGATGGCGCTGCGGTAGCGGAGCTGGCCGGCGACCTGCTTGCTCGCGTCGGGCGACATGGTCACCGAGCCGGAGAGCTGGTCGTTGCCGAGCAGCGAGTTGACCTGGATGTCGCCCGCCAGCGTCCAGTTGCCGGAAAAGCGCGAGCCGCGATTGTCCACGCCCAGCCCGCCGGTGACGCGCGGCTGCAGGATATCCACCACCACGTCCGACGCGCCGGGAATGTCCTGGGCGGGCGTCAGCACCCCGGTGGCGACCACTCCGGGCAGGTCGTTCGACAGCAGCAGGCCGCGCTCCATGGCCGTCAGCGGCAGCGGCGTTACCCCGACGGTTTTGTCGAGATAGGTCTTCACCTGCTCCTGGGTCGCGGGGAAGCCGCCGCGCACGGTGATGTTGGCGATCTTGCCTTCGACGATGTTGATCGCGAACACGCCGTCGCTGACCTGCTGCGGCGGCACGTAGGCGCGCACCAGGATATAGCCTTTGTCGCGGTAAAGTTTTTCGATCCTGTCGGCGACGTCGAGGATGTCCGGCAGCGTGACGTCCTTGCCCAGGAGGTCCTGGTAAAGGGCGCGCAGCACGGTGTCCGGAAATACCGTTCCGCCGCTGACATTGATCTCCCGCAGCGTGAAGTGCACCTGATCAACGGCGCGCGGCACGGGCGACCGGTGCGGCGCCTCGATGCGGAAATCGAACTCCGGCTGGCTTGGCACCTCCGGAGCTGGACGGTCGCGGCCCGGCTGAACCGAGCCCGGCAGCGTCTGGCCGGCGGCCATGGGGCATCCGCCGGCCATGGCCAATACCGCGACCGCCGGCATCCATGAAAGGGGCCGCCGCTTCGCTCTCGTCGTCAGGCGCCGCCAACTCAACGCATTATCCCCCGTCACTGCCAAAGCGCCGTGTTGCCCCAACCGGGAATGCTGCCGTAACTCAGCGGCCCGCCTTGCGTGCCGCCGTTCGACGACGAGTGCAGAAGGTTCGGGATAATGGCGTTGGGATCGCCGCTTCCCGAGTTCGGTGGCGGGCCATTGTCGAAGGTCTCGACGAGATAGGCGATCGCTGAATCCGATACCGTGGGCGGATCGCCCTTGTTCTGTCCGCCTGGGCCCGACGCCACCAAGCCCGCGAGCGGGTTGACCGTGTTGTTGGGTGGGGGAGGCGGATTATTGGGCGGCCCGCCGGCACCCTGACCGGGAGGTTCATTGCCCGCCGCCTGGTTCAGGGCGTCGATGATGGTGCCGGGGTGCGGATCGAACAGCTGGGTCGTCGTCACCGTCACGCCGGTCAGCACCGGTCCCAGGCCGCCGGTGTCCGGCTGATCGGGGGTGATGACGCCGACCGGCCCACTGGCTTCGCTCGCGATGACGTAATTGCCGGCCTTGGCACCCGTCAGCGTCAGGCCCGCAACGGTGACCAGCTTGTCCGTGCCGACGTCCGGCGTGTCGTAGAAGCCGGTTGTCGGCAGGCCGACCAGCGAGACGTCGTCGCCAAAGAGGATGCCGTCCAGCGACGAATAGTTGCCCGCATCCAGGGTCGCCGTCGTTGTGCCGTCGAAGACCTTCTGGACGGTGCCGATCAGCGTGATCGTCAGGGTCGCCGGGCTGATGGTAAAGGCCGTGGCGTTCGCGCCGGCCTGGACGAACACGTAGTTCTGGGCCGCGAGCCCGGAACCGTTGATGGCATAGGTGCCGACATTGCTCGTGCTCGTGGCAAGCGACGCGAACACGAGCGTCCCGGTGGTGGCCGAACCCTGCGTATCGCCGTTGACGAAGCCTGTCACGGTGCCGCCGAAGGACGGGTTGGCCGAGCCGTAAACCCGGCTCGCCGCGTTGGCGGCATAGGTCAGCGTCGCCGGATCGATCGTCAGCGCCGTTCCGTTGCCCGCCGCCTGCACGAACACGTAGTTCTGGGCCGCCAGGCCCGAGCCGTTGATCGCATAGCTGCCCACGCTGCTGGACGACGTGGCGAGCGACGTGAACGCCAGCGTCCCCGTGGTCGCCGAACCCTGCGTGTCGCCGTTGACGAAGCCGGTGACGGTGCCGCCGAACGCCGGGTTGGCCGCGCCGTAGATGCGGCTTGCCGCATTGGCCAGGTAGGTCAGGGTCGCCGGGTCGACGGTCAGCGCGCTGCTGTTGGCCTCGGCCTGGACGAACACATAGTCCTGCGCCGACAGGCCCGACCCGTCGATGGCGTAACTGCCCACGCTGCTACCCGCCGTGGCGGGCGAGGTAAAGACCAGCGTGCCGGTCGTTGCCGAGCCCTGCGTGTCGCCGTTGACGAAGCCGGTCACGGTGCCGGTGAACGCCGGGTTTTCCGCGCCATAGATGCGGCTTGCCGCGTCGGCCAGATAGGTCAGCGTTGCCGGGTCGACGGTCAGCGCGCTGCTGTTGGCCTCGGCCTGGACGAAAACGTAATCTTGTGCCGACAGGCCCGACCCGTCGATGGCGTA
Organism: Candidatus Kuenenia stuttgartensis; assembly: GCA_943329845.2. Lineage (GTDB taxonomy): Bacteria > Pseudomonadota > Alphaproteobacteria > SMXS01 > SMXS01 > RI-34. Next base: position 10,976 of record CALQFM020000006.1, read on the forward strand.
ACTGCCCACATGGCTCGCCGCCGTGGCGGGCGAGGTGAAGACCAACGTTCCCGTGGTGGCGGACCCCTGCGTGTCGCCGTTGACGAAGCCGGTGACGATGCCGGTGAAGGCCGTGTTATCCTCGCCATAGAGGCGGCTCGCCGCGTCGGCCAGATAGGTCAGCGTTGCCGGGTCGACGGTCAGCGCCGAGGTATTGCCCCCGGCCTGGACGAAGTCGTAGTTGTCTGCGCTCAGGCCTGAGCCGTCGATGGCGTACTTGCCTACGCCGCTGGACTTGGTGGCTTCGGACGTAAAGGCCAGCGTCCCCTTGGTTACCGTTGCATTCTCGCCATTGACGAAGCCGGTCACGGTGCCCGTGAAGGCCGGGTTGGCGTCGCCGTAGGTCCGGCTGACCGCGTCGGCGATATAGGTCAGCGTCGCCTTGGTGACGGTCAGCGCCGAGGCGTTGTTCTCCGCCTGGACGAAGTCGTAGTTGTCGGCCGCCAGGCCGGAGCCATCAATGGCGTAGTGGCCCACGCCGCTGGACTTGGTGGCGCCGGACGTAAAGGCCAGCGTCCCCTTGGTTACCGAGGCATTCTCGCCGTTGACGAAGCCGGTCACCGTGCCGGTGAAGGCCGGGTTCGCATCGCCGTAGGTGCGGCTGACCGCGTCGGCGATATAGGTCAGCGTCGCCTTGTTGACGGTCAGCGCCGAGGCGTTGTTCTCCGCCTGGACGAAGTCATAGTTCTGTGCCGACAGGCCCGAGCCGTCGATGGCATAGCTGCCGACCGAACTCGTCTTCGTCGCGGTCGAGGTGAAGGCGAGCGTGCCCTTGGTGTCGAGCTTCAGCGTGTCGTCGTTGACGAAGCCGGTCACGGTGCCGGTGAACGCCGGGTTGGCGTCGCCATAGAGGCGTTCGGCCTTGTCGGCCACATAGGTCAGCGTCGCCTTGGTGACGGTCAGCGCCGAGGCGTTGCCCTTGTCCTGGACGAAGACGTAGTTCTTCGCCGACAGGCCCGACCCGTCGATGGCGTAGCTGCCCACGTCGCTCGCCGCGGTGGCCTTCGAGGTGAAGACGAGCGTTCCGCTGGTATCCGATACCAGCGTGTCTTTATTGACGAACCCGGTCACGGTCCCGTCGAAGGCCGGGTTGCCCTGGCCATAGGTACGGCTCGCGGTGTTGGCGATGTAGGTCAGCGTCGCCGGATCGATGGTCAGGGCGTTGGCGTTGCCCTTGGCCTGGACGAACACGTAGTTGTCGGCGCTCAGGCCAGAGCCATCGATGGCGTACTTGCCCACGTCGTCCGCCGAGGTGGCCGCCGACGTGAAACTCAGCGTTCCCTTGGTCGCCGATATGTTCTCGCCGTTGACGAAGCCGGTGACCGTGCCGGTAAGAGCCGGGTTGTCCTGGCCGTAGGTGCGGTTCTTGGCATCGGCAACGTAGGTCAGCGTCGCGGGATCGATGGTCAGGGCGGAGGCATTGCTCTTGTCCTGGACAAACACGTAGTTGTTGGCCGTCAGGCCCGAGCCGTCGATGGCGTATTTGCCGACACTGTCGGACTTGGTGGCTGTGGTGGAGAAGGTCAGCGTCCCTGTGGTCGCCGACATGTTCTCGCCATTGACGAAACCAGTGACGGTGCCGGTGAGGGACGGGTTGGCGGCGCCATAGGTACGGTTCTTGGCATCCGCGGTATAGGTCAGTGTCGCCGGGTCGACGGTCAGCGCGGTGGCGTTGCCCGGATCCTGCGCGAACGCGTAGTTCTGCGAACTCAGGCCCGATCCGACGATGGCATATTGGCCGACCGAGCTTGTCTTGGTTGCGTCCGACATGAAGATCATCGTGCCGGTGGTCGAGGATTCCTGCGTGTCGTCGCCCAGGAAGCCGTAGATCGTGCCGGTGAAGGTCGGATTGTCCTGGCCGTACAGGCGGGTCGCCGGATCCGCCAGATAGTACAGCGTCGCGGCCGGATCGACGGTAAGCAGGCCGGTGCTCACCAGGCTGACCCCGTAGCCGCTGCCGATCACCAGGAAGCTGCCCGTCTTCACATCGATGGAATAGGGGCTGCCCTCCACGTTCGCGTCGGACTTCGAACCTTCGGAGGTCACCGTCGGCGTGCCGCTATAGACGCTTTCCACCGTGTCGCCGAGGAACGCGTTCGCCACGCCCTCTTGCACACCGGTGACGGTATAGGCGGCGGCGACCTCGGCGGTCACATCCTTGCCGAATGTCTTCTCCACGTCGGTCGAGGTGACGGTGATCACCGGCTGGTAGGCGAACACGTAGCGGTTGCCGGCTTCGCCGATGGTGTTCTCGCCGTTGTAGACGGTGTTCCAGACAGCGGTGTTCCCGCTGTCCAGGTCGCCGTAGGTGTTGTCGGCGGGATTGTTCGAGTAGACCAGCCAGCGGGAGCCATCCACCACCTTGATCGCATCGCTGCCGGCGTTGTTGTGGAAGTTCCCCTTCGCGGACAAAAGGACCGAAGTCCCATCTTCGCCACCCGAGCCGCCGGTGATCGCCGCGTCCGCATCAATATCGAGGTCGCCGTCCGAGATGATGGTGAACCACAGGCCGGATTGCGATGTGCCCACGGTCGTATCGACCGAGTTCCGGATGAACACCTCGCCGGTGGCATCCGCCCGGATCGTCCCGGTGATGGCGTTGTTGCCCGGCAGGGAGATGCTGTAGAGGAAACCCTCGTCAAACGTGTCGCGGGTGCTGACGGTCAGGTCGTTGGCGAAGATCGCCCCGTTCTGGTACACGTCGGAATCGTTGATGCTCAGCACGACGTTGCCGGCGCCAGCGTCGATCCCGTTGATCCCAAGATAGCTCGATGGCGAATACGCCGTGATCCTGACGTCCTTGTCTTCCGTCGTCGCGGTCAGCGCGTAGAAGCCGTTGTCGGGATTCTGCAGCCAGATCTCGTCGAAGGCGGAGGTAACGGTCAATGTGTCGGCCACCACATGGCCGGCGTCCGCCCAGCTGTCGCCGTTGTCAGGGTCGTAGCCGTCGCTGACGATGCCGCCAGCGAGCAGGACCACCGCGCCTGTGGCGTCGATGCTCGAGTTGACCTTGTTGTCACCTTCGTCGACGAACGAGGTGTTGCCGAGCGTCAGCCAAGGGTTGGTGTTGCCTGTGGGATCGGCGACGAGAATGGTGACGTCGCCCGCATACTCGATATAGGTGCCGAACTTCTCGCCGCCGTTGGCACGGACGAGGGTCGTGTTCACCGAATTGGCGAAAGTGATGTCGCTGTAGATCGGGTCTTCGATATCGTAGGTTGGCCCGGCCGTCAGGTCGACCTCGCCCTCCACGGCATTGACCGGATTGGCGAGCGAGATATCGCCCGCGCCAGCGATTACCGTCAGGCTGCCGCTGGCGCTGACATGGCCAGCGGATGCGGCACTGCCGATGTTGTTGGCGTCGTAGCCATCGCTGATGCCGCCATCGGCCTGCAGCACCACGTCACCATAGGAGTCGATGCTGGAGTAGACCGTGGCGTCGTTTTTGTCCGTGTATTCACGGTTGCCGATCTTCAGTGATGGCGTGGTTTCGCCGCTTGGATCGCGCACCGTGATGGTGACGTTGCCGGCGCGCAGCGACGTGCCATTCAGATCCACGTCCGACCCGCTGGCTCTGGTAATGGTGGTGTCGACCGAATTGTGGAACGAGATGTCGCTGGCGACATTCTCCTGCATTTCACTGTCGTAATGATCGGCAACGTAGAAATCCGCGCTGCCCGACACGGCGTTGTAGTCATTGTCCAGCGTGACGTTATTCCTGGAGTGGACATCCAGGTTCGTGGTGGTAATGACGCCGGTAACGTCGGCGCTCTGGGTCACGACGCCATTGCCGAAGATCAGCACGTAATTGCTGTCAACGCCGCCTGTCAGGCCGTCGACGCCGATATTCAGGTCTCCCGGATTGATGATGATGGAGCCGTTCTTGGCCTGGGCGTGAAGGTTCAATGTCCCGTTTTCGGCGCCCAGTCCAAAAGTCCAGCTGGTGCCGTCATTGCCGCCGACGCTGCCAAAGTCGCTGATCAGGCTCAGATCGTTATGCTCACCATCGCCGGTGCCGACGATGATCGTGCCGGCGCCATTGTTATTGGCGATGTCGCCGGACGCCTGCAGCGCCGAATAGCCGCCCTGGCTGTTCTCGGCGTGAATACGGCCGGCGATGACCAGTACCGGATTGTTCTCGGGCGCTGCAAAGTCGGCGACCCGCACCTTCAGGTTGCCGCCGATATAGGAATGCGGCGATTCATATTTGTCCGGCGGCGCCATCGGCGTCCCGGCGAAATCATACAGCGGCGTTACCGGTTCGCCGGTCTCGGGATCGATGGGATAGTAGGCGTGCCCGCCCATGATGGTGTTGACGGTATTGCTGAAGTATGCGTCGCCGGCGGCGTTCAGGATGACGTAGCCGTTGATGTCGCCGCCCACCTTGTTGCCCAGGTCGGTGTCGCCGTTGCCGAGGTCGTCGAGATAGAGCGAGCCGTTGTCGCTGGTGGCGATCAATCCGATACCCTGCAGATGAGCGTCGCCGTTCGAGCTGTACATCTGCCGGATGTCGCCCGACGCGTGCAGAGTGATGAAGTCATCCGCGACGACCGGATTGAAGATGCGGATCTGGTTCTCGACGGTCTGCGGCTGGTCGAATTGGTCGTTGACGACGTAGTTGCCGAAAGCCGCTATCGAGATCGAGCCGCCGCTGAATGCGGCATAGACATCCACGGGCGTGATGAAATTGAATGTCGCATCGCCCCCGCTCACGAAGGCAAGCTGGCCGGGGTTGAGTGTCTCCCCCGGTCCGTCGCAGCCGCTGACGGTGCAGACGATGGCCGGCACCAGGGCGTTGGCATTCGGCAGCGAGATGATGCCGCCGCTGTTGAGCGCAAGGCTTCCACCGTAGAAGCCGTCGCCGGGACCGTGGGCTATTACAAGTCCGTTGGCGAGTTCGACTATGTCGGTTTCGGCGTTCAACGTTATCCCGCCGCCTTCGATCGTGCCGGCGATCGTTACTCCGCCCTTGAGGGCGGTGATCTGGATAGCGCCGTAGTCGCCGTAGTCGCCCTCGCCGAATGGGTCGGCGAACACGGTGATGTCACCGAGGGTGATCGCCTGTGAATTCGTGATCTCGATCTGGTTGTCGCCGCCGAAGGCGCCGCCGACGGATGTAGCCGTCACCTTGCCCGAGATCGCGTTATCCTTGTTCGTAAGGCTGATTGGATTGGCGCTGTTGACGTCGCCGACGAGGCCGATGGTGAGGTCGTTGACAGCGATCGCTCCGGTTTGCGTCAGCCCCGTCACTGTCAGGGTGAGGTTGCCCCCATTCAGGTCCACGGCTTGCGTATGGCCGGAATTGCCGAGCTGCACGTCGAAGCCGTCTATGAACGCGTCATAGCCCGCCGTTTCGACATAGAGCTTGCCGTCCACCGTCACCGTTTTGTCGATGGCGCCGATGCCGCCGCCGTCATCGTGCTTGCCAACGATCAGGTCGATCTCGTCGGCGTGGATGGAGTTGGATCCTTCCATCGCGATGACGCCTGCGCCGGTGCCGCGCTTGGATGCGTTGGCGTTCGGATCGTTGGCGGACAGGACGATCCTGCTGCCGGTGCCGATGTTGCTGAGTGAGACATTCTTGTCGAAGGTGATCGAGCGTCCTGCGTCCAGCTCTAGCGTGTTGGCGGTCTCCACGTTGACCGAGCCCTGGACCTTGATGTCGTTGTTGGCCTGCAGGGTGACATTGCCGCTGAGCAGCGCACCCTCGATGGTATCGGTCAGGATGATCGAGCCGCCGTCGCCGAACGCCAGGACCCCGCCGCTCAGCGTGGTGTCTTCCGAGCCGGTATCGACGATGGAAAGATCGTCCGGATCCAGCAACCAGTTGCCTGCCTCACCCGCAGGCGCACTGGTGACGACCGTGGCGCCCGCATCTATGCCCAGCGTGGCGCCCGACGTTTCCACCCGTCCGCCATCCCCGGAAAGGGCGCCGCCCCTGGCGCTGATCGTGCCGGCGAACCGGGTCAGGCCGTCCGACCAGACCACGACGTCGCCGCCATCGCCCCTGGTGATTGCATCGGCGGTGATCGTGGCCTTGCCGACCGTCGTGGTCTGGGCGTTGGCCTGCAGGCCGGCACCGTGGAAATTGCCGCCGATCAGCGCCCTGCCGCCGCCCGCGTCGCCGGAGACATCGATGCGCGCGCCATCGGCGACATCGACCGTCTTGCCCAGGACTTTCACCGAGCCGCCGGTTTCGCCCGGCGCCTTGCCGGACGCGTCGAGGATGCCGCTTGTACGGGCGGTGCCGTTACCGGCATCGAGAATGATCCGGCCATCCACCTCGCGGGCGCTGACCGCCTCGATAATGCCGGTATTGTTGATGACGCCACCGGCGACGCTGGCCGCAGCGCGAGCGGTCAGCAGGACCTTTCCGCCGGCCGAGGCGATCTTCCCCGAATTGGAAACCTCGGGGCCCGCCCCGCCCGTGGAGGGATCGGAAGGCATGACCGCGTAACGCAACAGGTTGTCGCCGGTGAAATCGAGCGTAAAGGCGGTGGCGCCCCCGAGCACGACGGATCCGGCGTCGGCCTGGATGAGGCCGGCATTCGAGACTCGTGATCCCGAGAGCACGACGGAGCCGCCATTGGCGGCGCGGATGGTGCCGCGGTTGGTGATGGCCGCGTCGGTCCCGTCGGCGAAGACATAGCCGCCCGCCACGAAAGCGTCGTCCGTGATGTCGGCGGTGGTGGCGAGCAGCCCGCCGACATTCACCTGGGAGCCCTGGCCGAACAGCACGCCGTTCGGATTGAGGATCCAGACCTGTCCATTCGCGCTCAGTGTTCCGTCAATGACCGACGCGCCGCTGCCGATCACGCGGTTGAGGGCGATCGACTGTTTGTCGGGCTGCGCGAACTGAACGGTGCCGCCAGCGGCGACCGAGAAGTCCTGCCAGTTGATGACCGCTTTTGGGGTCGACTGGGTGATGACGGTTGTATTGCCGCTGGTGGTGATCCCGGCCTGGCCGGAAACAACAGCGCCTCCGGCGGGCTGCGCGGAGGCGGAAGAAAGCGCCCCACTCATCAGGGCAAAAACGCAGGTGCAGCCAAACAGATATGTATATCTGTGGCTTGCGACCACATCGCGGCACGCACGCCGCAGTTCTATTGCGTCCAATGCCTTGCCCCTCAAATGCCGACGTTCGGAGGCGCCCAATCCCCTCATTGGCCGCCTTACCGACTCCGTGTAAGTTATCTAGCAGCATTTTGTGGCACAATCGCGCCCTTTGCAGAGGGGCATTGCGTGATCCGATGAGGCCACACGCGCCGCCCGCCGGCCTGGCCGCCGTTCTCCCCGCGGGAATTCCTCTCCGGCATGCCGCATGGCCCAGGCGGGGTATTGAACGGTCTCGCGCGGCTGCGTTATCCTCAAGGCCGGCTAAAGCAGGGGGCTGCGGTGCGTCAGGTCGTAGAGGCGTCTCTTGACGCCCTGTTGAAGGCGGAAACCTACGCGGACGTCCACACGGTGATCGTCCGGGCGGGTGTCGCGCTGGGGTACGACTATTTCGGCTATCAGTATTGGCCGGGCGCCGAGGAGTATGGCGACCGCGACTTCGCCGGCGTGGTGCAGTGCAACTATCCGCAGGCCTGGATGTCGCGCTATGTCGAACAGAACTACTACGACTGTGATCCGGTCCGGCTATTCGGATTGTCCCAGGATGGCGTGTCGGAGTGGCGTTTGCTCGACAGGACCGATGTGTCGCAGGAGCGGTTCATGCAGGAAGCCGCCCGATTTGGTATCGAGGACGGGGTGATCGGCAGTTTCCATGATTCGGAGGGCAGCCGCCTGCAGCTCGCCTATGCCGGCCCGTCCGGCCGGGGCGATCCGCGGCAGGCGCTGGAAGCCCTTCAGATCATTGGACCGATGATGACGGTCTGCCTGCGCAAGGCGTATCTGCTGGAAAGCCGGATCAGGTGGCTGACCGAGCGCCAGCGCGACGCGTTCTTCCTGCTGCGCCGAAGCGCCATGCGGGAAAGGTTCGAGAGCTATCAGTAATCCGTCCTGCCTCAGGACGCTTCACGGTACAGGCGTCCCGGGTGCCCGGGGTGGATGAAATCGCCATCGGGAAAATTGATGCTGCCCACGCGCCTGACTTCGCGCCTCGCGAAAAACCACTCGCCATCGAGACGCACGAGATCGTCCAGCCAGCGGCCATAGGTGAACATGGTCTCCTTGTTCTTCATCCGGTGGAAGGTCTGGATGTAGGACATCGCCGTCGCACGGTCGCCATCGACCTTGATGCTGACATTGGAGAGGTAGTGGCTGGTGGCGAGGTACTTCAGCAGGATGGTGCCAAGCAGGTCACCGATCGCCTTGCGTCCCTTGCACTCGGTGCCGTAGGCGCCGACGCCGTCCGGGGCGAAACACGACGCCGCGCCGACCGGATCGTTCGCGTCGATCCGGTCGGTGTACTTGACCATCAGTTCGTAGATTTCCTGCTTGTCGAGCAGCGTCTGCAGCCTGGCATCCATCATCTGGTCTCTCCCGTTGTTTCCCCAATTTATCAAAACTATAGTCATAAATTAGGCACCGAACCAGCGGGACCACCGCCGAATTGGGGCCTCGCGGAAGGGGAGAACGGGGCATGAATCATCCGAAGCATGTGGGCGATTTCAGCCTCCTCGATCCGGCGGTGCAGCAGTGTCCATTCGAGTTCTACAGGCACCTCCGGCAAGAGTCGCCGGTCTACTGGGCCGAGGACATACGCTGCTTCATCGTGTCGACCTACGCGCTGGCCAAGACCGTCTTCGAGGACACGGCGACCTTTTCGAGCCGCAACGTCAACCGGCGGATCGTCAACGCGGATGCGGTCGAGCGTGTCCAGGCGCTGCGCGCCAGCGGCTATCCGCCGGTGCCGTTTCTCGCCACCAACGATCCGCCGACCCACTCGGCCTATCGCCAGCTCTCCGCAAAGATTTTCACCTCCAAGCGAATCTTCGACATGCGCAAGAAGGTGGAGCCGATCGTCTCGGAACTGTTCGAACCGTTTGTGACGAAGGGCGGCGGCGACTTCATGCGGGACTTCGCCATCCCGCTGCCGCTGATGACCGTGGCCGACCTTCTGGGGATTCCGCGCGACCCTGAAACCGTCGCCAAATACAGGCTCTGGTCGGACGCCACGATCGGCCCGCTCAACGGCGTCATCTCGGCGGAGCAGGAGATCGGATACGCGGAAGACATTCTCGAATACCAGGCGTTCTTCATCGACATCATCAACGACCGGATCAAGCGCCCGCGAGAAGACCTGATCACCGAGATGATCAACGCCGAAGTGCCGGGCGAAGGCCGCAGGATGGACATGGCCGAGCTGCTGTCCGCCATCCAGCAATGGCTCGTGGCCGGCGGCGAGACGACGACCTACACGCTGGGCAGCGGCATGCTGCTGCTGGCGCAGCAGCCCGAACTGCTGGAGGCGCTGCGCGAGAGCGACGACCGGGTGAAGAATTTCGCCGAGGAGGTGCTGCGCACCCAGTCACCGTCGCAAGGGCTGTTGCGTGTTGTGCTGAAGGACACGGTGCTCGACGGCGTCGCTATTCCCGCTGGATCGCTGGTCAGCGTCCGGATCGGCGCGGCCAACCGGGACGAACGCATCTTCGCCGACGGCGAGGCGCTGGACGTTTGCCGCGCCAACGCCAAGGCGCACCTCTCGTTCGGCGTCGGCATCCATTTCTGCATGGGGGCGCCGCTGGCGCGCATGGAGCTGTTCTCCGCGTTCCGCCGGTTCGCCGACAGTGGCCTGCGCATCGAGGTCGACGAGGAGAGCGGCGGCTTCGGCTATGTGCCGAGCCTATTCTTCCTGGCGCTGAACCGCCTGCACCTCAAGCTGGCCAGGGTTTAGGCGGCGGACTCGGGCCGCACGATTTCGCCGACGACCAGGTTCCAAAGCCTGACTTCCAGCTGGCGGTAGATTCCGTTGCTGCAGAAGGGTTCGTCCCTGATCCAGTCCCAGACGGTCTGCTCGTCGTCGGCCTCGAAGACGATCATCGTGCCGATCTGCCTGCCGTTCTCGTCGTTGAAGGCGCCCGCGAGCCGGACCCGGTCGATGTTGGCGCGGAAATAGGCCCGGTGTTCGGCGCGGATCGTCTCGCGGCGGGCGATGGAGTCGGGATGGTCGTATCCGATCATGGCGTAGAGCGGCATGGCTTCCTCTCCTCGATTCGTCAGGCCGAGACCGAGCCGACTTCCTCGGCCGGGTTCTCCGTCCAGTCCTGCTGGCGCAGCCATTCGCGCATGGTCGTCAGCCTGATCGGAATCCGCTCCAGCATCGCCGCCATGGGCACGTTGAAGGGGTTTGTCTCGTTCTTGTACAGGTAATGCTTTTCCAGATTGCCGACATACTCTTCGCGGGTCAGGCCGGACACGTCCTTGAACACCTCGTACATGCGTTCGCCGAATTCGCGAGGCGTGAGCAGGCGGTAGGTGATCTTGCGGCCCAGCGCATCGCTCAGCAGGTCCGCGACCATCGTTGGGCGAAGCGTCTCCGGTCCGCCGACGTCGATGATCTTGCCCTCGAATTCGTCGCGCACCGCGGCCTCGATCATGAACCGCGCCACGTCGTCGAGGCAGATCCAGGAAACGTCGAGGTCGAGCTTGTGCGGATAGGCGAATTCACCGTCCCGCAGCAGATAGGGCTTCACCCACCGGGTGAGCAGATTGTCCATGAACAGCGAAGGCCGGACCACGCTGAGCTTGACGCCGCTGGCGAACAGCGCCGCCGTCTTGTTGTAGCCCACATCCATGGTCGGCACGCCGATGGGTTTGTCCGGGTGCCAGGTCGTGGTGTTGTAGACCAGCCGCTTGACCCCGGCCTCCCTGGCCGCCGCGCCGACCCGGGCGATGTGGACCAGGGCCTTGCCGCGCTGGGTGAACGAGGGAGAGGTGAAGAACACCGCGTCCATGCCGCGGCAGGCGGCGAGCAGCGAGTCCGGGTCGTCCAGGTCGGCGGGCATGGTCTCGACGCCGTCGAGCGTGGAGTTGCGCAGCTTCTGCCGGGTGATCGCCCGCACCTGAAACCCGGCCCGCTTCAACTGGCGTACCTGGGCAAGGCCCGGCCGGGCGCTCGCGCTGAACACGGCGACCTTTTCGATCTTCATGATGTGGTCCTTCTCACTGCGTCGCGCCCGCGGCGGCGCGGCCGGCGAGCCGGCCGAAATAGGATCCGGGCGCCAGGCTGAGGCCGCTCGCATAGCCCTTGCCGTCCAGCGGGATCGACGAAACGCAGGCGCCGGCGGCGAACAGGCCGGGGATCACATGGCCGTCCTCGTGCAGCACCTCGCCGCGCACCGTCGCCTTCAATCCGCCCAGGGTCAGGAAGGCATAGACCGAGCTGTCGAAGGAGACGTCGAAGGCGGCGAACGGCCCCGCCGTCAACGGCTTCAGCCAGTCTTTGTGCTTGAAGAACAGCGGATCGCTCCCGGTCTCGGCGTGGCGGTTGTAGGCCGCGAGCGTCGCCTGCAGCGAGCCTTCCGGCAGCTTGAGGCCGGCCTCCATCTCGGCGACGGTCTCCCAGCCGTCGACCAGCCGGTGCTTGGCGGCCGTCATCTCCGGATAGGCGAAGATCTCCGAATCGACGATCAGGTACGCCTTGCCGCCCGGCTGCTCCATGACGAAGTCCGCCGTGCGGCCGTGATAGGAATCCTCGGCGACGAAGCGCGCGCCGCGCGCGTTCACCAGGATGCCCTTGACGAGCTGCCCCGGCGGATAGAACGAGGCGGTGGCGATGACCCCGTCCATCGCCTGGGTCGCCGCGCCGGCCGACTGGCCCAGCCGGATGCCCGCGCCGTCATTGTAGGGCGTGCCCAGCGGCCGGACCGGACCCTTGGTCACCTGCGGCGCATATTCGAGCAGCATCTCGTTGTTCATGGTGAACCCGCCGCAGGCGACGATGACGCCGCGCCGCGCTTTCACGGCAAATGTCTCGCCCAGCCGGCGCGCCAGCACGCCGACGATCCTGCCGTCCGCGTCGGCGACCAGCGCGGTGACGTTGGTGTCGCACAGCGGGACGATGCCCGCCTCGTCGCAGCGCGCCAGCAGCGCCTGCATCATCACCGCGCCTGCGCCGTCGCCAGCGCACGCCACCTTGTGGCCGCGCGGCATGGGTTCGGCAATTTCGCTGTAGGGCCACAGCTTCTCGTTGCCGGTGGAGCAGAGGCATTCGCTGGTGGTAGGCCTCACGACCTTTTCCTTGTGATAGGTGCGCTCGAACGGCACGCCCTGCGCTTCGAGCCAGCCGAAATGCGCCACCGCGTTGTCGCAGAACTCGCGCACCAGCACCGGATCGCGCGCGCCGGTGCTGGCCATCAGGAACTTGAACATGTCCTCGGCCTTGTCGTCATAGCCGAAGGCCTTCTGCACCGGCGTGCCGCCGCCGAGATAGAAGATGCCGGTCGACAGCGCGCTCGCGCCGCCGCCGCCGCTTGCCCGTTCCAGCACCAGCACTTCCGCGCCGGTCCCCTGCGCCTCCAGCGCCGCGCAGGCGCCCGCGATACCGTAGCCGACAATGACCACGTCGGCGGACCGCGCCCACTCTGTCACGTCAGCCGCTCGGGCCAGTTCGGGTATCGCACTCATCTGCCAATCATCCTTTCGCGCCTTCAGGTGAGGTGGGAACCGCCATCGACCGGCAGCACGGCGCCGGTGACGAAGGGCGACCCGTCGCTGGCCAGATAGAGGATGGCTTCCGCCACCTCCTCGACCGTGACGAGACGGCCCATGGGCTGGTTTGCCGCCAGCCGCGCCAGGGTTTCCTCGCGGTCCGGCAGGGTTTCCAGGAAGCGCTCCATCATGGCCGTGTGCACGGCGCCGGGGATGACGGCGTTGCAGCGGATGCCGGTGCCCTGCTGGGCGCAATAGAGCGCGACCGATTTGGTCAGGTTGAGTACCGCCGCCTTCGACGCGCTGTAGGCGATCAGCGTCGCCCACGGCTTCACGCCCATGGGCGAGCTGACATTCACGATCGCGCCCGCCACGTTGGTCTCGATCATCAGGCGCACGCCGTATTTGCAGCCCAGGAAGACACCGTCGGCGTTCACCGAGAAGGCGCGCCGCCAGTCCTCGATGCTCGTGTCGACGATATTTGTGCTGGGATTGATGGCCGCGGCGTTGACCAGCACATCGAGCTTGCCGAAGCGTTCTCTGACCGTGGAGAGCACTGCCTGCCAGGCAGCGTCGGACGAGACATCAAGCTCCAGGAAAAGCGCATTGTTCCCGATCTCCCCGGCGATCTCAGTGCCGCGCCGCACGTCGCGATCAGCCAGGACCACGCGCGCACCGCGCGCGGCGGCCAGCCGCGCCGTCGCCGCGCCGATACCCGAGGCGGCGCCGGTGATGAACACGACCTTGCCCGGAATTTCATGCATTCCCGTCCGCTCCCCCCCGTCCGGTTGTGTTCGGAATCTATATGGACGATAGTCATAAATCGAACCGAAAAGCGGGCGACACGGGGAAAACGGGGAGCGGAAATGAGCAACATCGACTTGTTCAAGGATATTCGCCGCGTGGTGAGCGCCGAGCGTCCCGACGGGAGTTCCTACGTCGCCTCCGACGGTCCGCCGACGCGGATCGAGGGCGGGCGGGTGGCGTCCATGTGGGCGACCGACTACGCATCACCCCGGCTTCCGGTCCGCGACATGGGCGACGATCCGACGGGCGCGCTGGAGACGTTCATCGGCGGCCCCGGCGACACGCGCCTGAACGCCATGTGGGTGATGCCGGAAGGTACGCCGGCATCGGAGCTGAAGCAGAAAAGCGGCCAGACCATGGTGCCGTTCCGGCCTTCGGGCAGGAACAAGGGACCCGGCTGGCACGCGACCTATTCCATCGACTACATGATCGTGATCCGCGGCGAGGTAATCTGCGGCCTCGACGAGGGCGACGTGCTGCTGAAGGCCGGCGACGTGATCGTGCAGGGCGGCGGCAACCATGTCTGGCGCAATCCGGGCACCGAACCGGCGCTGGTCTACGGCATCACCGTCGGGGTTCCGGAAACCAAATAACAACTATCGGCTGGCATCGAACCCACGGCGCCGATAAGAGGGAGCACCGGCCGTTTGCCGGTCGCACTCATGCTGTATCAAACGGGAGAAAACCGATGGATCTGGGCATTCGTGGCCGCACCGCGATCGTCAACGCCGCCTCCAAGGGACTGGGCCGCGCCTGCGCCTTCTCGCTGGCGCGCGAGGGCGTCGTCCTGACCATCTCGGCGCGGGGCGAGGAAGCCCTGCAGGCGACCGCCGCGGCGATCCGCGCCGAAACCGGCGCCGAGGTGACCGCCGTGGTCGCCGACGTGGCGACGGAAGCGGGCCGCGCCGCCGTGCTGGCCGCGTGCCCCGACCCCGATATCCTGGTCAACAATTGCGGCGGTCCGAAAGCCGGCAATTTCCGCGACTGGACCCGCGACGACTGGATCGCCGCGCTCGACGCCAACATGCTGAGCGCCATCGACCTGATCAAGTCGACCGTCGACGCCATGATCGCGCGCAGGTTCGGGCGCATCGTCAACATCACGTCGGGCGCGGTGAAGGCGCCGATCGCGCCGCTGGGCCTGTCGAACGGCGCGCGCGCCGGCCTCACCGGCTTCGTCGCCGGCACCTCGCGCCAGCTCGCCGAGCACAACGTGACCATCAACAATCTGCTGCCCGGCGCCTTCGACACCGACCGCATCCGCGTGCCGGTCCGCGCCAACGCGCAGGCGCAGGGCAAGACCGAGGACGAAGTCATGGCGGCGATGATCGGGCAGATTCCCGCGCGGCGCCTTGGCATCCCGCACGAGTTCGGCGAGGCCTGCGCCTTTCTGTGTTCGGCGCAGGCCGGCTACATCGTCGGCCAGAACTTCCTGATCGACGGCGGGCAGATCAACTCGACGATGTAGGCGAGGCCTGTCTTGCGAACCAGGCCTTAAGCGTCCTCGAAGAACGTCTTGCGGATGACGCCGCCGGGTTCGTAAACCGACGAATCCCTGCCGATCTCATACATGCGGTTCCACGAACCGGTGGGCTTCAGCGGGCCGAAGATCTGGCGCATCTGGTTGTAATAGTGATGGGCGAAATGGGCGTGCAGCGAGGCATGGTCCTCCCACAGCTCGTGGATCGTGACGCGGGTCGGCACGCAGGGGTCGGCGGCGAAGCAGTATTCCAGGCAGCCGGGCTCCTCGGTGCGGGTTTTCCACTGCACCGGCGCGCACAGCCGAACGGCCTCGTCGCGCGTGGCCTCGTCGGCGAATTCGATGTGGGCGTGAATGATGATCTGCGGCATCTGGTCGGCTCCCCGAGTTTCTTGGAACATTCAGTGGATTAAGCGCACGGCGGCCCAACGCGCAACAGTTTTGCGCGATGGTCCGCCGTCAAGTGTGTCAGGCGTGCTCGGAAACCGGCTTGCGGGTCGAAGCACGCTCGTCGGCCGGATCGCGGGTCCAGCGGTTGTGCGACGGACCCTCGCGGCCACGCGCCGCGCCCTTGTGCTCGGGATAGACCGTCGCGGTATAGAAGTCGCCGTGATCGTCGACCGCGAGCTGGTGAATGTAGATCGCCAGGTTCTCGTGCCGCTCGAGGATCTCGAACGTGGTGGCGTCCATCACCACCAGGTCGTGGTACTCGTCGCTGGCATAGATGCGGTTGCCCTTGACCAGCAGGCTGAGCGGCGTGATGTGCGTCCACTCCTCGAGGAAATTGCCATCCGGGTCGAACACCTGGATGCGGCTCTTGCGATCCGGATCCTTCACCTTGCGTTCCTCGGCGATCTGGCCGGGCACGGTCATGTAGGCATGCATGTCGCCGCCCCGGAAATCGACCACCAGAAGCCGTCCGTCCGGCGTCTGCGCCACGGCATGCGGCGAGTTGAACTGGCCCGGCGCGTTGCCCCAGCCACCGATCTCCTTGATGTACTCGCCTTCGGGCGTGTACCAGATCATGCGGGCGTTCCAGTAGCCGTCGGTGACGACGATGTTGCCGTTCTTCTGCACCTCGACGCCGGTCGGGCCGTTGAACAGGTAGGGCTCGTTGCCCGGCTTGCCCAGCGTGCCCAGGCTCAGCACCAGCTTGCCGTCCTTGGTGTACTTCTTGACCATGTGGCCGTCGCGGTCGACGGTCCAGATATGGCCGTCGATGAAATAGATGGTGTGCGCGCCCAGCGCGAAGCCCGGCTCGTCCGACGGCCCCCATTTTCCCAGGTAGTTGCCGTCCCGGTCGAACATGGAGACGCTGCTCTTGCCCATCTTGGCGGTCATCGCCAGCGGGTGCGCGGCCCAGTGCTCCAGGTCGCGGGTGAACAGATAGATGACGCCGTCGTCGTCGACGGTCACGCCCGAGCCCATCTCGAAGATCATGTCCTCGGGATATTTCGGCCATTCCGGCACCCGCCGGTAGAACTTGTTGTCGCTCATTTCGCTTCCCCGTTTTCTGGCGTCCGGTCGCTCGCTCGCGGCTGTCCGGCCACGGCGGTTTCCTGACGGTTCGTCCCCATTGTAACGTGTCTGTGCATTCCGCGACAGACACTGCATTCACCGGTGCTGAATCCTCCCGACACCTCCGAACGGCAAGAAGCCTATCGCGAATCTTGACCGCGGGCACAGACGGATCGAGCGGGCGCTTTATTAAATTCCCGAACCGGCGGATGCTGGTTCGTCAGGATTGATGGGAGGCGGGGATGGCCGACGTTGCGACGAAGAAGCTGCTGGAGAACGACAAGGTCATTGTCTGGGAACTGCTGCTCGAGCCCGGCGAAAGCACCGGCGTCCATCGCCACGAGATGGACTACATCATCCACGTGATCGAGGGATCGACGCTGCGGGCGACCGACGGCAATGGCGGAAACCCGGCCGAAGTGACCCTCAAGGCGGACGACACCTATTTTTTCGAGGTCAGCGACGGCATCGCCACATCCGGCCCGTTGCGCACCACGGCCACCCATGACGCAATGAATGTCGGCACCGGCCGCTACCGGGAAATCATGGTCGAACTCAAGTAGATGTCATCCGCCATCCGTTGACATCGACCGCGGCGATGCCGATGCTCCGCGAGGCAATTCAGGGAGGATTCACATCATGGCCAAGCTCGGCTACTGCACCGTCGGCTCGAACCGTCTGGAGGACGCCAAGGCGTTCTACGATGCGCTGCTCGGCACCATCGGCATGAAGCCGCGATTCGAGCATCCGTCGGGCGGGCGGCTCTATGCGGGCGAAGCCGGCATGTTCGGCGTGCTCGGGCCGTTCGACAAGCAGCCGGCGACGGTAGGCAACGGCTCCATGGTGGGCTTCAGCTTCGATTCGCCCGCCGAGGTGGATGCGTTCTACGCCAAGGCCATCGAACTGGGCGCCACCGACGAGGGCGCGCCCGGCGAACGTGCGCCCGGCGTCTACTTCTCCTATTTCCGCGACCTCGACGGCAACAAGTTCTGCGCTTTCAAGTTCGGCTGATCCAACCCGGCGCCTGATCCGCCGGTCATTTGGCGGTCTTTGATCGACCATGCTTGGCGCGTGGCATGACGGCATGCCGGGCCAAGAAATTTAAATTTGTGTAAAATTAAAAATATAAATTGTGCGAACTCAGAATTAATTGCATAAAGGTCGCCGAGGCCACCACGGTGGCGCCTGTGCGGACCACCCGGACAGGGCTGAGGGGGAAGTTTATCGTTCCGGCTGACCATGTCAGGCGGCCAATACCGGGCGGCCATGCCGGGCGCCCTGACAGCTGACCCGCACTTAAAGGACATCCTCATCTTCATCGCATCCACTGCCCTCTTGGCGGGACGGCCTTCTGCTGCCCATGGTGCAGAGCCGCCCGACCAACGCACTGTCAAATGGACCAGGACGCTGCTTGCGACCCTCTGCCTTGTCGTGCTGGCCGCGGGCCTGCCGTCCGGCCCGGTAGTCGCCAGGGAGGCGGAGGCGTCAGGACACGCCGGGATCCGATCGTTTCCGAGGCTCCCCAGCGCCGGATCGTTGCCGGGCCGACATCGGCGGGAGGCGGATTTCGCCGGTGCCGGCGCGTCCTCGGATGTACGGAGCATGGCGGACTGGGTCATGGCGTCGGGCGACAGCGAAGCCCTGCCTTTCGCCATCGTCGACAAGGTAACCGCCCTGCTGTTCGTGTTCGACAGCCGCGGGTCGCTGCAGGGGTCATCGCCAGTGCTGATCGGTCTTGCGCGGGGCGATGTGGAGGTTCCCGGCCTGGGCGACCGCAAGCTGTCCGAGATCCGCCCGCAAGAGCGAATTACGCCGGCCGGCCGCTTCGTAGCGTCGATCGGCCGGAACCTGACAGGTGACGTGCTCTGGGTGGACTACGACGCCGCTCTTTCGGTGCATCAGGTCGCCGCGAACGATCCGGGCGCCAGCCGCCTCCGACGCCTCGCGAGTGAGACCCCGCTGGACAACCGGGTGTCCCATGGCTGCGTGGTTGTGCCGGCGGGCTTCTTCGACAACGTCGTGAAGCCGGCCTTCAGCGGGACCGACGGTCTCGTCTACATTCTGCCGGAGGTCAAATCCATCGGTGAGGTTTTCACCGGCTATGACGGCGAGCGGCAGGCCGGGCTGAGATAGGCACAGGCCACGGCGCCGATTGCCGCACTCGCCGTGGCGGTCTAGGCTGATGCCAAACCGGGGAGGGTTACATGAGCCGTGTGGATTTCGATCGTCTTGCGGAAAGGCTTCGCAACTGGGGGCGATGGGGCGACGACGACCAGCGCGGCACGCTCAACCATATCGGGCCCGAGGCGCTGAAGAACGCCGCGGCAACCGTGCAGTCGGGCAAGCTGTTCAATCTGGGCCTGAACTTCGACAAGGACGGGCCGCAGCTCGGCGCCGGGCGCTTCAACCCGAAGCTCTATCCCACCGACCTGTTCACGCCGCTCAACCCGGCCCATCCCAGCGCCCGCTATTCGGACGACGTCATCCACATGCCGTTGCAGGCGGCGACCCAGTGGGATGCGCTCGCCCATGTCCACTATGACGGCGTGCTGTACAACAACTGCAAGGCCTGCGACACGCTTAGCGTGAAGGGCGCGTCGCGCCTCGGCATCGAGCACCTGGCAACGCCGGGTATCATGTCGCGCGGCGTCCTGCTGGACATCCTGCGCCTGAAGCGCGCCGAGCGGCTGCCGGACGACTACGCCATCACCGTCGACGACTTGAATGCCGCCTGCGCGGCGCAGGGCGTGACGATGATGCAAGGCGACATCGTCCTGATCCGTACCGGCCACATCCAGCGCTTCACACTGGAGCGCGACCGGGCGGCGTTCAACGGCACCCAGCCGGGCCTTAGCCCGGCCTGCGCCGAATGGGTGCACGACCATTCGCTGGCAGCGGTCTGCGCCGACAACCTGGCCGTGGAGGTGATGTCGCCGGCGGCCTGGCAGTCGGAGATGCCGCTCCAGTTCCACATGCTTTGCCTGCGGGACATGGGTTGCCCGTTGGGCGAGATGTTCAACCTGGACGCGCTGGCAGCCGACTGCGCCGATGACGGCCGCTACACCTTCCTGCTGTCGGCGCCGCCGATCCCGTTCACCAACGCGGTCGGCTCGCCGGTCAATCCGCTGGCGCTCAAGTAGGGTATAGCCCGCAGACCACCATCTGGTCTCCACGGGCATGGCGGGGTTGCGCAACCGGCTGGAAGATTTCTGTCTCGGCGCTGTATCATGTACAAGACTTGGCGGCCGACAAGTCCGGGCCAACTTCCGGCATACTCATGGTAACCTTGTGGGTGAGCGGGTTGGCGCAGGCCAGGTCGGCATCTTCAACCTGCGTCCCCCGGGCGCGTACAGGCACCTTTAGGGACGCTCCATGGCTTCTGGTCTTGCCGCATTGCTGGATGATATCGCGGGAATCGCCAAGATCGCCGCCGCCTCGATCGACGACGTGGGCATGGCCGCCGGCAAGGCCGGCAGCAAGGCCGTCGGCGTGGTGGTCGACGACACCGCCGTCACCCCCGGCTACGCCATGGGCTTCACCCCGGACCGCGAGCTGCCGATCATCTGGAAGATCGCCCGCGGGTCGTTCCGCAACAAGCTGCTGTTCCTGCTGCCGGGCGCGATTGCGCTCAGCGCCTTCGCCCCGTGGGCGGTGACGCCGCTGCTGATGACCGGCGGCGCCTATCTGTGCTTCGAGGCCACCGAGAAGATCATCGAGGCCTTGGGGCAGCATGACGAGCACGAGGATCTGGAGGAGCTGGCGCTCAGCTCGGCCGACCTGGAGGCCGCGAAGGTAGCGGGCGCGGTTCGCACCGATTTCATCCTGTCGGCCGAGATCATGGCCATCGCGCTGGCCGACGTGTCAGACCAGCCGCTCGCCATCCAGGCGGCGGCGCTGGCCGTGGTGGGCGTGCTGATCACGGTTGCGGTCTACGGGGTGGTGGGGCTCATCGTGAAGATGGACGACATCGGCCTGCATCTGGCGCGACAGGGCCAGCCGTTGCTGCGCCGGCTGGGCCGCATGCTGCTGCATGCCATGCCGCCGCTGCTGCGTGGGCTTACCATCGTCGGCACTGCCGCCATGCTGTGGGTCGGCGGCGGCATTTTGGTCCACGGTCTGGAGCACTTCCACCTGGACGCGGTCCCGAGCCTGGTGGAAGGGTTCTCCCACTGGGCAGGGCGGGTTCCGGTGGTCGGCGCGGTCACCGAATGGCTGGGCTTCGCGGTCGGCTCGGCCGTCGTCGGCTTTCTGATCGGCGGCGTGATCGTTGCCGTGGTGCATTTTCTCCCGCGCCGCGGCAAAAAGGATCATGCCGCACCGCAGCCGCCCGACGCTACCTGAGCGTCGCGGGCCGGCCGGTGACGTTGGTATAGGCCGCCGGCACGATGGGGGTGGGTGGGCCACCCGCGTCGCGAGCCGTCTCCGAGTATTCGTCCGTCGGCTCGTTGGGCGAAGTCCAGGGTGGGGTCGAAGAATTGGCAGGTGCGGACGCGCTGGCCGTTGGCACCGGATCGACCGCCGCTTCTTCCGAATTCCCGAGGGTGTCCTGCGCGATGGCTGGTGCCGCCGCCGCAAGCGCCATGGCCAGCGAAAATGCAATTCCGGTCGTTTTCAAGTTTCTCTCCCAAGCCCGGGGCATTGCGCCCCTTCCACGATCAACGCGCCGCGCGTCATTTCATTCCCGCGCCAACGCGTTTTGCGGCGATCAGTTGATGACGGCGCGCCGCCGGGGCGTGCCGCTGATGTATTCGTGCAGCGGGTTGAGCGACGGGATGTGGCTGAAGATGACGTTCATCACCACCGTCATCGGCACTGCCATCAGCGCGCCGGGTATGCCCCATAGCCAGGTCCAGATCACCACCGAGAAGAACATGATGATCGGGTTGATGGTGAAACGGCGGCCCAGCAGGCTGGGCGTGATGAAGCTGCCTTCCAGCACGTGCGAGACGAAGTAGACCAGCGGCACCAGCAGCGTTTGCTCGGCGTCCGGGAATTGCATCAGCGCGGCGGCGGTGGTCAGCGCGATGCCGACCACGGCGCCGATATAGGGGATGAAGTTGAGCACCGCGACGACCATGGCCCAGAACAGGGCGTTCTCCAGCCCCAGGAGGTACAGGCCGGCGCCCACCACCGCGCCCATCGCCACATTGATGGCGGTGATGGTGAGCAGATAGGACGAGACCTCGCGCTCGATGGTGCTGATGATCGAGACAACGGCGCGCTTGTCGCGGAACGTCGGCATGAGCCGGACGGTCTTCTCCTTGAACATGTCGCCGGCGGCCAGCAGGAAATACAGCAGCACCAGCATCATGAACAGGCTGACGCCGATGTGCTGGATGCCGGTGAGCAGGCGGCCCATCACCGGCGTGGCGGCCGGCGCGAAGGTGGTGCGCGGTTTCTTCTCGATGGTTGCGATCCGGGCTACCTCGTTGGAGGCCTTCTCGAGACTGGCGAAGGAGTCGATCACCGGCCTGAACTTGTCGCGAACCTGGCTGCTGACGGACGGCGCCCGGTCGATCCATTGCAGCGCCGGCGTGCTGAAGGCGACCACCGCCAGCGCGGCGACCGATACGAGCGCGACCAGCGCCAGCGCCGCCATCAGCGGCGCCGGCACGCCCTTCCGGACCAGCGAACGCTGCAGCGGCGCGAGCGCGAAGCCAACGAGCAGCGCGGCGGCCAGCGGAATGAGGACGGTCGAGGCGAAATAGAGGCAGACGATCAGCAGGATGATGAACATCCCGACCATGCTCGCATGCGCCCAGGTCCGCAGCTTGTCGGGCGGCGGTGGCTCGACCGATTCGACCATAACGACCGGCTGGGTGTCGTTCACTTGAAGGAAGGTTTGCATGGAGCCACCTTGACGCGACGCTGCGGTAACGGAACGCAGGGCGCCGAGTTCCTGTGTGGTTGGCGCGATTGCCTAGTATTTTCGGGCACTGTGGCTTTGCCGCCACCGGCATTCCCCATTAACACCCGCCAAACCAGCGCCTATGCTGAATCGGCGTTGGTGAAGCGGGAGGAAATGTCATGGGGATCTACGACAAACTGTTCGAGCCGATCCGGGTAGGCGGCATCACCATTCCCAACCGGATCGTGCGCACCGCGCACGGCATGCCCTATGACGAGGAGGCGCTGACCGCCTATCTGGTGGCGCGGGCGAAGGGCGGCGTGGGCATGTCGACCATCTCGGCGTCGAGCGTGCATCCCAGCGCGCGGTTCAGCCCGCATCGGCTGTGGGACGACGACTACATGCCGACGCTGGAGCGGGTCGGCAAGGCGGTGCACGCCCACGGCATGAAACTGCTGCATCAGATCTTTCATCCCGGCGCGGGCCACTATCCGGGCGCCGAGGAGCCGGAATACTGGTCGGCCAGCGAGATCGCCAATCCGATGACCGGCATCGTCCCGGTCGAGATCACCAAGGCCCAGATCGACGACCTAGTGGCGCATTTCGCCGCGGCGGCGCGGCGCCTGCGCGACGCGGGACTCGACGGCGTCGACATTCACGCGTCGTCCGGCTACCTGCTGCACGAGTTCCTGTCGCCCGCGCTCAACCAGCGAACGGACAACTATGGCGGATCGCCCGAGAACCGCATGCGGCTGCTGATGGAGGTGATTCACGCCATCCGCGCCGAGGTGGGCGGCAGCGACTTCGCCGTCGGCGTGCGGCTGCCCAACGAGGACTATGTGCCCGGCGGCATCACCGCCGAACTCAGCCGGCAGATCGCCGAGGCGGTCGATCCGTTCGTGGACTACGTTTCGCTGCACATGGGATCCTACTGGCGCTTCCACAAGCTGATCGCGCCGGCCGACGATCCGCTGGGTGTCGAGATGGAGTTCAATGACGTGATCACGCCGGCGCTGACCAAGCCGGTGATCGTGGTCGGCCGAATCGCCACCATGGACCATGCCAACTACCTGGTGACCTCCGGCAAGGCCGACATGGTGTCCATGGTGCGGGCGCTGATGGCCGATCCGGAACTGGTCAATAAGGCGCGGCGCGGCGAGGAGGGGCGCATCCGCCCCTGCATCGGCACCAACCAGGGCTGCGTCGGCCGGTCGTTCCAGAAGCTGGGCCTGAGCTGCGTCGTCAACATGGCGAACGGCCGCGAAGCCAGGGTCGCGCTGGAGCCCGAGAACCCCACCGACACGCCGAAGAACATCCTGGTGGTCGGCGGCGGGCCGGCCGGCATGGAATTCGCCCGGGCCGCCGCCCTGCGCGGCCACAAGGTGCAGATCCACGAGGCGACCAAATGGCTGGGCGGGCAGGTGACCATGGCCGCCGCCGCGCCGAAACGGGCCGATCTCGGCGCCATCACCCGCTGGCTGGCCGACGAGCTGGAGCACCTGCAGGTGCCGATCCGGCTCAACTCGCTGGTCGATATGGACCTGGTGCGCGAGCTCGCGCCCGACGAGGTGGTGATCGCCACCGGCAGCACGCCGCGGATCGACGGCTTCCAGGTGTCGACGCCCGGCGCGCCGATTCCCGGTCACGACCTGCCGCATGTCCACTCGTCGTGGGACCTGTTCGGCTTCGGGGAGAAATTCACCATCGAAGGGCCGGCGCTGATCTATGACGACAGCGGCTCGTTCGAGGGAATCTCCGCGGCCGAGGTGCTGCTGCGGGCCGGGGTGCATGTCACGGCCGTGTCGCGCTTCAACGACGTGGGCGGCAACCTGCCGTTCCCGGCGGTGACGGCGGGCGCGGCGCGCGAGCGGCTGATGTCCGGCGATTTCGACTTCATCGGCGGCCATTACGTCAGGGCGATCCGCGAGGGCGAGGTGGAACTGGGCGTGCTGCACACCGACCGGGTGCGCATCGTCCCGGCGCGGACGGTCATTCTGGTCACCATCAACCAGCCCAACCGATCGCTCGCCAACGAGCTCCGGGCGGCGGGCTACACGCCGCACGTGATCGGCGACGCCCAGGGCAAGGACTCTCTGCTCAATGCTATCCACACTGGCGAGACGCTGGGCCGAACCATCTGAGAGGGTCAGACGAATGAACCGAACGAAACGCACGCCGTTCCCGGCCGCCGTCATCGCCGTCGCCAAGCCCGCGCCGGTCTATTCACCGCAGAACCGGATCGTGCCGCCGGTCAACCTGAGGGTGATCGCCGAGGGCCTGCGCTTTCCCGAAGGGCCGGTGGTGATGGCCGACGGCAGCGTCCTCGTCGTCGAGATCGAGGGCCAGACCCTGGCGCGCTGTCATCCGGACGGATCGGTCGAGGTGGTGGCGGAAATCCCCGGCGGGCCGAACGGCGCGGCGATCGGGCCGGACGGGGCGTGCTACGTCACCAACAACGGCGGCATCCATTTCAACCGCACGGCCGAGGGCATGCTGCTGCCCCACGGCGCGCCTTCGTCCTATGCGGGCGGCGGCATCGACCGGATCGACCTGAAGACTGGCGAGGTTAAGCGGCTCTACGATTCGTGCAACGGCCACAAGCTGCGCGGACCCAACGACCTGGTGTTCGACGAGAATGGCGGCTTCTGGTTCACCGATGCGGGCAAGTCCCAGGACCGCGAGATGCTGCGCGGCGGCGTCTACTATGCGCGCATCGATGGTTCGCTGATCACCGAGGCGGTGTTTCCCATGCTGACGCCGAATGGCTGCGGTCTGTCGCCCGACGGCAAGACGCTCTACGTGGCCGAGACGGTCCCGGGCCGGCTGGTCGCGTTCGATATCATCGGCGAGGGCAAGGTCGCGCCCTCATCCGGTTGGAGCGCCGGCCGGCTGGTCGGGGCGCCCGGCGGCAATACGCTGTTCGATTCGCTCGCCGTCGAAGCGGGAGGCGCGATCGTCATCGCCACCGTCACGCGCGGCGGCCTGACCCGCATCGCAGCGGACGGCGGGACCGTCGAGCACATACCGCTCGACGACATCTTCACCACCAACGTCGCGTTCGGCGGCCCGGGGATGAAGACGGCCTATGTGACCATGTCGGCCGGCGGCCGGCTCGTCGCGCTAGACTGGCCGGAGCCCGGGCTTGTGCTGAACTACAACGGTTAGGGCGTGCCGTAGACTTCCTTGCGGCGATAGACGAAGTCGTCCCTGCTCTGGAGCGAGCGCAGCTCGGGCGGCACATTCGCGTAGCTGGACGTCGACGGCGGTTCCAGGCGCTCCCAGTCGGTGGTGGCGGTGCGGCGGGCGATCTTCCAGACGCCGTTCCGCTTCTCCATGCGGTCCATGTATCGGCCGGACACGAACAGGTCCATTTCGGTGTCGTAGGCGTTGGGTCCGGCCTTCGGGTCACCCTTGGCGCGCATCCGGTGATAGGCGGTGAAGTAGGCCTCCGTATGGGCCACGGTGCCGCCCGGTTGAATCTCGATGAAGATGTTGCCCAGCTGGTGGTGGGTCCGGGTCATGCCTCTCAGCACCCCCAGGGCATATGCGACGAAGTCGCCCGGCTTACCCGGTTCGGACTTGGCCTTCGGGTCCGAGCTTGGGCCCTTGAAACCGTGATTGTGCTGCGAATCCGGGAAGAACACCGAGCGCAGCAGCGGCTCGTCCAGGTGATCGATCGCCCGGCAATAGGTCATCATCACTTCGGCGATGGCCTGCTTGTCGAGCAGCTCCTGAACCGCCTGCGGGCTGGGCACCTCGTCCGCGACGGTTGGCCTGGCGGCGAAGGTTAAGATCGCCAGTGCGATCGCCAGCGCAGCCCGATGCGGCCGCATCGTCGAAGCTGATGCCATCCTGGTGGTTCCCGTTGTGCTGTTTCCCCCCGCAACACTGACGCAAACCGAAAGCCGGGGCCAGCCGATCCGTGCCGTTGACACGGGTCGCGCGCCGGCGGCACCATCGCGCCATGACCAAGGTCGTCAATCTCCGGCTGGCCCGCAAGGCCAGGGGGCGCAGCGAGGCGGAGGCACAAGCCGCCGCCAACCGTGCGCAACACGGCCGGACCAAGGCGCAGAAGCATGCGGAAAAGGCCGATCGTGAAAAGCGCGACCGGCTGCTGGACGGCATCAAGCGCGACGACTGACGCGGCCCTGGCCGGGGTGCGAAATCTTCAATTGGACTGACAGTTTAGTTGCCGGTACAACCGGTGTGAGGGCCGGCGGTGGGGCGGGCGCTGGGGGGCGCGGAAAGTGCGGATCGGGCAGATTGTTTTCGGAGCATTGGCGCTGCTCGCGGTGGCGCTCGCCGGCTGCGGCGAGGAGCGGCCCGCCATCGAGAAGGTCGATGACGCCAAGCATGCCCGCATCGGCGTGATGACCGGCTCGACCGGTGAGGTCTATGCCAAGAACGCCTTTCCCGAAGCCGACATCAAGAGCTTCGACGACATCATGGACGCCGTCGCCGCGGTCAAGTCCAGGCAGATCGACGGTATCGTCACCGCCCTGTCGACGGCGATCCAGGTCACCAAGACCAACGCCGAGTTCCGCTACCTCGAGGAGCGCCTCACCAACGAGAACACCGCCATCGCCGTCCGCAAGGACCAGGTCAAGCTGCTCGAGGACGTCAACCGGATCATCTCCGACCTGCGCAACGAGGGCGTCTTCGAGGACATGAAGCGCCGTTGGTTCAAGGACGACCTCAGCCCGTACGACGAACCCGACATCAAGCTTCCCGAGACCGGCGAGCCTCTGCGCATCGGCGTCGCGGCCACCCGCGAGCCGTTCAGCTTCGTCGACAAGGACGGCAGGGTGACCGGCCACGACGGCGAGCTGGCGCGGCTGATCGCGCACCGGCTGAACCGGCCGATCGAGTTCCACGACATGAAGTTCATGGCGCTGATCCCGTCGCTGGCGTCGGGCAAGATCGACATGATCGTCACCGGCATGACGGCGACCGACGAACGGCGCAAATCCGTGAACTTCACCCAGTCCTATTTCGCCAACGCCCAAGTGCTGCTGACCCGCAAGCCCGGCGCCGCCGCGTCCGGCCCGGTGGCGGGAGGCGGGCTGGAGCTGCGCTCGCTGGACGACCTGGCCGACAAGCGGCTCGGCGTGATGATGGGCACGGTCTATGACGGCTACGCGCTGGAGAAGTGGCCAAAGGCCGACATCCAGCATTACCAGTCGTTTCCCGACGTGGTGCTGGCGCTCAACACCGGGAAGGTCGATGCCATCCTGTACGATGCCGAGCCGCTGCGCGAAATCCTGCGCGAGCGGCCGGACCTCACCCGGTTCGGGCCGCCGCTTTTCACCCTGCCCATGGGTGTGGGGTTCAGGAAGGGCAATCCGCTGCGCGGCGAATTCGATGCGTTCCTGACCGAGATCCGCAGCAACGGCGTCTATGACGGCATGACGGTGCGCTGGATCGACCACCGCGAATGGACCATGCCCGAAATCAAGGCGGCCACGTCCGACGGCAAGATCGTGCTCGGCACCACGGGCGGCAGCATGCCGTTCTCGGGTGTGCAGGATGGCCAGATGATCGGTTTCGACATCGAACTGGCCCGCCGTTTTGCGGCCTTCGAGGGCAAGGAGCTGGAGATCGCGGACATGGAGTTCGGCGCGCTGATTGCCGCCGTCGCCGCCGGCAAGGTCGACATGATCGCGGCCTCGATCTACATCACCGACGAGCGGAAGCAGCAGATCGACTTCTCCAATCCCTACTTCGCCATGGAAAGCTGGGCCGCCGTGCGCAAGGCCGACGTGGCCGGCGTCGCTGCCGCCGGCGCCGAGCCGGAGCGGTCTTTCTTCCAGCGGACCGCCGACAGCTTCCAAAGCAACATCATCCACGAGAAGCGCTACCTGCTGCTGTGGGAGGGCCTGAAGGTCACGGTTTTGATCTCGATCCTGGCGACGCTGTTCGGCACCGCGCTTGGCGGCGTGATCTGCTTCATGCGCATGTCGCGCAGCGTGCTGCTGTCCGTACCGGCGAAGATCTATATATCGCTGCTGCGCGGCATTCCGGTGCTGGTGCTGCTGATGCTGATTTTCTACGTCGTGTTCGCGTCGGTGAACATCAGCCCGATCCTGGTTGCCGTCATCGCCTTCGGCATGAACTTCGCCGCCTACGGGGCCGAGATCTACCGCAGCGGCATCGAGAGCGTCGACAGGGGCCAGTCCGAGGCCGGTGTCGCCATGGGCTTCACCAAGGTGCAGGCGTTCATCCACATCGTGTTGCCGCAGACCGTCCGGCGCATCCTGCCGGTCTACAAGGGCGAGGTCATCTCCATGGTGAAGATGACCTCCATCGTCGGCTACATCGCGGTGCAGGACCTGACCAAGGCCAGCGACATCATCCGCAGCCGGACCTTCGACGCGTTCTTCCCGCTGATCATGGTGGCGATACTCTACTTCCTGATCTCCTGGGTGCTGATCCAGTCGCTGGGCTACCTGGAGCGCAAGACCGATCCCAAATACACGCGCCGGAAGGCAGGTGCCGCATGATCCGCGTCGAACACCTGTCGAAACGCTTCGGCGACCTGGTCGTTCTCGCCGACATCAATGTGGAGATCGCCAAGGGCGAGGTGGTCTCGGTCATCGGGCCGTCCGGCACCGGCAAGAGCACCTTCCTGCGTTGCCTGAACCTGCTGGATCAGCCCAGCGGCGGCGCCATATGGATCGACGACGAGGATATCCTGGCGCCGAAGGCCAACGTCGCCGGGGTGCGCCAGAAGATGAACATGGTGTTCCAGCAGTTCAACCTGTTCGCTCACCTGTCGGTGCTCGACAATTTGACGCTGGCGCCGGTCAAGCTGAAGGGCGAGGACAAGAATGCGGCCGAACGCCGGGCGCTCGACCTGCTGCGGCTCGTCGGCCTGGGCGAGAAGGCATACGCCTTCCCCGACGAGCTTTCCGGCGGCCAGAAGCAGCGCGTCGCCATCGCCCGCTGCCTGGCCATGGAGCCGGAAGTCATCCTGTTCGACGAGCCCACCTCGGCGCTCGATCCCACCATGGTCTCCGAGGTGCTGTCGGTGATCCGGCGCCTTGCCAAGGAAGGCATGACCATGGTGATCGTCACCCACGAGATGGATTTCGCCCGGGACGTGTCGAACCGGGTGTTCTACATGGACGAGGGGCTGATCTACGAGCAGGGACCGCCGTCGCAGATATTCGACAATCCTCAGCGCGAGAAGACCTCGGCGTTCATCAACCGCATCCGCAGCTATGCGTCCGAGATCACGTCGCCTGACTTCGACCTTTATGCACTCAACGCCGAAATCGAGGCATTCTGCGAGAAGCACCTCGTGCCCCGCGAGGCGCGGGGGAACCTCATGCTGCTGGTCGAGGAGGTGCTGCAGCTCCACAAGCCGTGGCTCAAGCAAGGCACGCTCGACCTGACGGTCTCCTATTCGGAGAAGAACGGCCAACTCGAACTGGACTGCGAATGCAGCGGTGACGCCGGCAACCAGCTCAACCCCGACGAAGGCGAGGATGGTCTCGAGGCCATGATCATCCAGGCGCAGTGCGAGCGGATCGACTACCGGCTGGTGGACGGCAGGAGCCGGCTGGAATTTCTCGTGAAGAAGGACTGAGTTAGCCGCCGGATTGTCGTGGTGCGACCTCGATTTTGGTCAATTAACGTGCAGCGGCGGCCTCGCGGCGCAGTCCCGCCCGACTGGATGGTTCATCCCTTTTCCCAGCCCAGCACCGTTCGCACGGTGCGGCCCATGAGCCAGCTCTTCTCGTCGGCGCTGAGGTCCGGGCTGTCGCGGATGTAGTGCACTAGTTCGCCCCAGGTCTCGCCGGTCTGGTTGCCGCCGTGGTCGCTGGCCCACATGACCCGGTTGGCGCCGAAGGCGTCGATCGCCCGGCGCAGATAGGGCCGCAGACCGATGGACGGGTAGTCGCGCATGCCGAACATGCCCTGGGCGTGGCTCCATTTCAGCGCCACGTTGGGATGAACCGCCAGCTTCAGCACCTCGTCGAAATACGCGACGTCCGGGCCGCTGTGCTGCTGGTCCGGCGTCGCCGCGTCGAGGAAGCTGATGTTCGCCTCCATGGGCATGCCGCAATGGTCGACGATGAACTGGAGCCGGGGGAACTGCGCCAGATAGCGCGGCATCAGCTCCACATGTCCGGCGATGAACAGGAATACGGGCATCCCGATCCGCTCGGCCAGCGTGAAAATCGGGTCGTAGGCGCCGGACGCGAATGCCTCCAGCTCCGCGGCGGTCAGCGCCGGCAGCATGCGGATGGCGCGGCAATGGGGGGCATCCTTCGCCATGCGCACGAGGCTTTCCGCCTCCGGGTCGAGCCGGTCGATGCGCAGCACATAGGAAAACCGGTCGGGATGCAGCCAGGCCGCAAGTTCGGCGGTGGGGCTGGTCACCCGGTAGGCGCCGTTCGGCAGGGTACAGCCGGGCCCCCAATTGTCGAGGCCCCAGAACTCGTCGGCCAGCACCGCGTCAACGCCCACCGCGTCCATGGCGGCGAGCGTCTTGTCGATGCCGCCTGGGCCGAAATGAATCTGCGAGTCCACGATCTCCATCAGCGCCCCAACAGCTTCGAGACGACAGCGAAGGACGGGTCGGAGTCGTCCCATTTGCCCAGCGCCTGGGACGGGCTGCGCGACAGGCCGCCATCGGTGTAGGGCAGGTCCTGGATCCAGTCGTAGAGCCCGGTGCGCCAGGCGATGCGCCAGCCCGGTCCGCGTTTCTCGAACCGGTCGATGTAGCGGCCGCCGACCATGGAGACGTAACGCTCGCCGGGGCGGGCGTAGTAGAGGCCGTTGGTGTTCAGGCCGGGCGGATAGTCCGCCGGCACCACGTGATAGCCAATCAGGTAGGTCTCGACCCGGGCGCTGTCGCCGTCCAGGTTGATCAGGATATTGGAGACCGTGTGGTGGCACGGGCCCAGCGGATCGACGATGGACCGGGCCGCCTTGACGAAATCCCGCCAGTCGCCGCCGATGTCGCCGAAGCCGTAGCGGGCATCATCGTGGAACACATGGTCCATCAGTTCCCAGCGCCGCCGGTCTAGGGCGTGGCAGTAGAGGTTGATGATCCGTGTGATGTCGGATTCGGCCTCGAGGCGGGCGATGGTTTCCATCACCAGGTCACCACGGGTGCTCGTCGCCGGTCCATTTCAGCCATTTGCCGTTGTCCGCCGGGGTCAGACCGATGATCAGCTTGAGCACATCGGCGGCTGCGTCGGGCGGATCCAGGTCGGCGACCGCCCCGGCCATTTCGGTGCGGATCCAGCCTGGATGGACCAGGGTCACGGTCACGCCCTGGTCCTTCAGCTCCTGCGCCAGGCCGGTCATCAGCCGGTTCAGTCCGGCCTTGGCGCTGGCATAGGAATAGCCGATCACATGGTCGTAGGCCGCCGCCGCCGTCTGGCTGGTCATGGTCGCGATGGTCTTGCGCCGGCTCGCCAGCACGTTGGGCAGGAACGCCTGGCAGACGCGGAACGGTCCCATGGCCATGATGTTGAACTCGTACGCCCAGTTGTCGTAGTCCATGTTCTGGAAGGTCTGGGTGTCGAGGCCGCCCCACACGCCGGCATTGTTGATCAGGATGTCGATGGGCTTGCCCGCCAGTTCAGCGGCGCAGGCTTTCACCGACTCCCCGTCGCCCACGTCCATGCGGTGGACGGTGACCTTGCCGCCCGACGCGGCGGCCACCTTGGTCAGCGCGTCGGCCTTCTCGGGATTGCGGGTGGTGGCGTAGACGCGATGTCCTGCCTCGCCGGCCTGTTTCGCCAGCTCGTAGCCCAGCCCGCGGGCCGCGCCCGTGATCAGAATGTCCATGATGTCTCCCCGTGGTCGTCGCGGGCTCGGTTCAGCGGCCCAGATATTTCTCGAGCGTCCGGTGCATGTGCCGGATGCGGATTTCCTGGTAGTTGGCCAGCGTAGCGCCCCGACGCCCGCTGGTCATGGCGCCTTCCTGCGCCGCCTCCATGTTGCCGGTGTCCTGGTCGTAGATGTGGCCGATATAGGGGTCCATGCCCGGGACCGTCTCGTAGGAGACCTCCGACCTGATGCGCACCGGCACGGCGGTTTCGAATGGTTCGCCGTTGCGCGGCTTCGGCTTCAGGATGATCAGGTCGAACAGGGACTTGTCGTGCTGCATGCCCAGCGGCCGGAAGCGGTAGACGATGGGAAACGACACGCCCGAGAAGAACTGCTGGTTCGGGAACACGAAATAGGCGATCGAATCGACAATCTCGCTGTCGCAGACGCTGGACAGGTCGGTGCCGCCCTGCGCAGCGACCATGTCGCGGTAATACTGGGCCATCACCTTGCGCGCCGTGCCGCCTTCCGGCACCAGCAGCTTGCTGTCCACGTCCGACCGGTCGCCGATCAGGAAGCAGTCGAGAATCTCCTGCTCGGAAATCGGTTCCTCGAGGAAGGCGCTGGGCGAGCCGGCGACGTTGATCAACCGGTTCACATTGTCGCCGTAGAAGTCGTACTGGGTGTTGGCGTCGCCGCTCGCGCGCATCAGCTGGCTGTGGGTCTCCATGACATGATAGGCCTCGAGGAACGCTTCCGAGGCGATCTTCCAGTTGCAGTTCAGTTCCTTCTGCACATGCATGGCCACGTAGCGGTCCTCGAACACGGCGCTGTCGATGTGTTCGGGCAGCGGATGCATGTAGTCGCGCAGTGGCGGCGCGTCCGGATCAAGGTTGACGAACACGAACCCGCCCCAGGTGTCGACCCGCACCTGACCGAGCCCGAATTCGGCAGGATCCACATGCGGGAAGTCCCATTCGCAGGGGAACGAGGCGAGGTTGCCTTCCAGGTCCCAGGTCCAGCCGTGATAGGGGCAGCGGATCTGGCTGCCGCTGCCCTCGCTGTAGGACGGCTTCAGCTTGGTGCCGCGGTGGGTGCAGGCGTTGCGGAAGGCCTTGATGGCGCCGGTGTCGGTGCGCTGCACGATCACCGAGTATGGGCCGAAATCATAGACGATGTAGTCGCCCGGCTCGGGGATGTGCTCCTCGCGGCAGGCCCATTGCCACACTTTCGGCCACAGCAGCTTCAGTTCCTGCTGGAAATAGTCGGCTGAGGTGTAGCGCTCGAAGGGGATGTCGTCGTCGCCCAGGAATTCGTAGGATTCGGTCGTCAGGTACGGGGGCGCCGTGCGGCTGTCCTGGCGCAGCAGATCCTGCACGCTGATGCCGGGGCACCGCGCCTTGCCTGGCTTCAGATCGGTCATACGGTTCATGTCTGCCGGTCTCCCAACTCCCCAAGACCCTTTGTTATTCAACAGTCGTGTAATATAAGACGGATTGTCAACCCTGATCGCGGAACGGCCGCTGCATTGCCCGTCCCGGAGCCTGGCCCCGTCCGATGGCAATCATAACAGGCATGACCCGGAAAGGCATGGGATTGAGCCGGCGCAACGCACCACCGTGCAAATCCTTGTTCAATTATGACAAGGAATCGGTGACAAGATGACCAATAAGAGAATTCTGGAGGAACCAGTCGCATGCCCATAGTCGTCGATCACGATGAGCGCCGGCATTACATTGCCCGCGTCGTGGAGCGCGTGATCGCCAAGCAGGGGATGGATGCCGTCACGATCCGGAACGTGGCGCGCGAGGCCGGCTTCCGGTCGACGCTGATCTCGCATTACTTCAAGGACAAGAAGGACATGCTGACCTTCACCCTGGACTCCATCCGGTCCCGGGCGGCGATCCGTGTCGACAAGGAGTTCCTGGACAAGCACGACCTGGCGGCCTGCCTGGAAACACTGCTCGCCACCAACGAGGACGAGTTGTCCGACTGGCAGGCGTGGTTCGGGTTCTGGGAGAAGGCGACCTTCGATCCCGAGCTCTCCGCCGTGCGGCTCGGCGTGGTCGAGGCCACCCACAATACCATCCGGCACCTGCTGGAACGGGCCAGAGACACGGGAGAACTGCCGAAGACGCTCGATTGCGAATTCCATGCCCGCCGCCTGCAGATCATCATGAACGGCCTGGCCGCCCATGTGGTGATGAAGCCGAGCGACTGGCCGGCCGACGCGCAGCGCGGGCTGCTGAAGGTCGAGATCGAGTTCATGAAGAAGATGCCCAAGCCGCCGCCGGGCACCACGCTGCCCGACTTCCACGTACCGGCGTTCGCCTACACCCGCTGATCCCGCCGATCGCCGCCCGTCGAGGCGAAGGGGCCCAAATTCCCGTTGACAGCGTTTTGAGTGTTATTCAACTGTTGAACAACAAAACGCTGAAATGGGGAATTCGATGAACGGAAAGCTTCTCGAGAACAAGATCGCCATCGTCACCGGCGGCGGCAGCGGCATCGGCAAGTCCGCGGCCATTGCCATGGCCCGCGAGGGCGCGACCATCGTCATCGGCAACCGATCGGCCGAACAGGGCGAGGAAACCTGCCAGGTCATCGCCAAGGCCGGCGGCAAGGCCATCTTCCACCGCACCGATTGCGGCAAGCCCGAGGATTGCGAGGCGCTGGTCGCCCGCGCCGAGAAGGAATTCGGCCGCCTGGACCTCGCGTTCAACAACGCCGGCAAGTTCCACGACGTTCTGGCGCCGGTGCACGAGATGCCGATCGATGAATTCTCCAACGGCATCGACCTCAATTTGAAGGGCGTCTTCTACTGCATGAAGTATGAGCTGGCGGCCATGCTGCGGGCCGGCGGCGGCGCGGTCGTCAACAACGCCTCGATCTTCGGCATCAAGGGCATGCCCACGCTGAACTGGTACACCGCCGCCAAGCACGGGATCATCGGCCTCACCCAGGCGGCGGGCCTGGAATATGCCGAGCGCAACATCCGCATCAACGCGGTCGCCCCCGGCATGACCAAGACCCCGGCCCTGGACATCTCCACCGGCGGCAACGACGAGGCCTTCGCGGGCGTGGTGCCGATGAAACGCATCGCCCGGTCGGAGGAAATCGCCGAGGGCGTGGTGTTCCTGCTGTCCGACCGCGCCAGCTACATGACCGGCGCGGTGCTCAACATCGACGGCGGCATGATCGCCGCCTGACGTCGTTTCGGGTGAGCTGATCCGGGGACGCGAGCTAGCAGCGGCGGCGTCTCCGGAGCCGCCAAATTCGAATTGACAGGCGGTTTTTATTTTGTTCACCTGATGAACAATAAAGATACCCGGGGAGGATATCATGGACATTCGCCGAACAATTCTGTCCGCGATCGGCGCCGGATGTCTGGCGCTCGCGGCCATCGTGCCACCGGCTTCCGCCCAGGAACCGGCCGCCGCCGCACCCGCCGCACCACAGGCTGATCCAGCCGCGGCGCCTGGCCGCAAGGGCGGCCTGGAGACGGTCATGGTCACCGCCCGCAAGCAGGAGGAATCCGCCCAGGACGTCCCGGTCGCCGTCAGCGTCTACACGCCCGAGCAGATCGAGCGCTACAACATGACGTCGCTGGAAAGGATCGCCGCCTCCACGCCCCAGCTGGTGATCGGCCGCGGCGGCAACGGCTCGGGCGCGCAGCTCACCCTGCGCGGCATCGGCTCGATCCCGACGTCGATCGGCGTCGAGCAGTCGGTCGCCGTGGTCCTCGACGGCGTCTATTACGGCCAGGGCCGCACCATCAACGAATCCATGTTCGACGTGTCGCGGATCGAGGTACTGAAGGGCCCGCAGTCGCTGTTCTTCGGCAAGAACGCCACGGCCGGCGTGATCTCGATCACCAGCAACGATCCGACCGACGAGTTCGAGGCCATGGCCCGCGTCGGCTTCGAGGCGCGGTCGCAGAACCTGATCACCGAGGGCTTCGTATCCGGCCCGCTGTCCGACAAGGTCAGCGCCCGGCTCGCGGTGCGGATCGGCGAGATGTTCGGCGGCTATTTCCACAACCGGGGCTTCGACGTCACCAACTACACCTTCGACGCGGCCACCTTCAATCTCTACGCGCACGACGCGCCGAAGCTGGACCGCGACCTGCCCGGCACCAGCGAGAAATTCCTGCGCGGTACCATCAAGTTCACGCCCACCGATGCGCTGACCATCACCCTGAAGGGCAGCTTCATGCGCACGGTGGACGAGGCGAACGCCTGGAACTACGTGCCGTTCGCTTGTCCCTCGGGGTTCGTGTCGGTCAGTCCCACGGTTCCCTGCAAGCGCGACTTCAGCGCCTACATCAACTATTTCCCCGACGACATCGCCGGCAACATCCCCTATGGCCGCGACGACGGCTCGCCGTTCAACGCCTACCAGTCGTTCGCCATCACCGGCAACATCACCTACGAGGCGGACGCGTTCTCGGTCACCTCGATCACCAACTACCAGCGCAACCGCAACAACTGGGGCTGCGAGTGCCAGAACGTGTCGACCTCCGCCTCGTTCATCTCGGCCACCGAGCTGTCGATCTGGGAAGCGTTCTCCAACGAGACCCGGTTCCAGACCAGCTTCGACGGACCGTTCAATTTCCTGGTCGGCTTCCTCTACCAGAACACCAAGCGCGACCATGACCAGGCCGGACAGTTCGGCGGCGTCGAGGACTCCAGCCAGCCGATCGAGACGCGCTATGTCGCCTACGACAAGTCGT
Organism: Candidatus Kuenenia stuttgartensis; assembly: GCA_943329845.2. GTDB lineage: Bacteria > Pseudomonadota > Alphaproteobacteria > SMXS01 > SMXS01 > RI-34. Next base: position 47,780 of record CALQFM020000006.1, read on the forward strand.
CGATCACCGACGGCGAGACCATAGCCGGCTTCGCCCAGGGCAAGCTGTCGCTGTTCGACGGCCTCGAGCTGGCGGGCGGCGTGCGCTACACGCACGAGACCAAGAAGAGCTTCCTGGAGATGACCTACGTCAACGTGCTGTTGCAGGGTCTCTTCCCGGAGAACGCGCCGATCCTGGGCGACCAGACCTTCAACGACTGGTCGCCGGAAGCCACCGTCACCTACCGGGTCAACGAGGACGTGACCGTCTACGGCGCGTTCAAGACCGCCTACAAGTCGGGCGGCTTCTCCAACAGCGCGCTGGTCTCGATCAACACCATTCCCGACGACGTGGCGTTCGATCCGGAAACCGTGCTGGGCTTCGAGGGCGGCATCAAGACCATGCTGTTCGACCGCCAGCTGCGGCTCAACCTGGCGCTCTACAGCTTCAAGTACAAGAACCTGCAGGTCGACTACTACAACTCCATCACCTTCCAGTTCATCACCACCAACGCCGGCTCGGCGCGCACCAAGGGCTTCGAACTGGAGGCCGAATACGCGCCCAACGGCGTCGACGGCCTGACCTTCCACGGCACCTTCAACTACAACCGCGCCCGCTATCTCCAATACGTGGCGCCGTGCTATGGCGGCCAGCCGATCTCGGAAGGCTGCACCACCGTGTTCCAGGACGGTCCGGGGCAGGACCTCAGCGGCAAGCCGACGGCGGTCGCGCCCAAGATCACCGCGTCGATGGGCTTCAACTACGAGGTGCCGGTGGGCAGCGACTGGATGTTCGGCGTCTCGGCCGACGCCCGATACAGCAGCTCCTATTTCGGCTCCAGCTTCGCCGCGCCGCTGTCGCTGCAGCCGTCCTACGTCAACCTGGACGCCGCGCTGCGGTTCTTCTCGAACGACGACACCTGGGAGTTCGCCATCATCGGCCGCAACCTGACCAACCACTTCTACTTCGGCGGCGTGCAGGACATGCCCAACACCGGCGTCGGCACCGGCACCGCCGGCGGCATTCCGGCCGACCAGCTGGCGCTCGCCTCGCTGCCGCGGACCGTCCAGTTCCAGGTGACCTGGCGGTACTGAGCGACACACAGGATTTTGCCTGCGATAGTGTTGGCCGGCCGGACGCCATGGTCCGGCCGGCCAACTGATTCCTGGGGAGGACCATGGACAAGATCGCCACCATCGCCGACTTGCGCGACGAAGCCCGCCGCAAGCTGCCCGCGCCGATCTTCGATTTCGTCGACGGCGCCGCCTTCAGCGAGGTGACCCTGCGCGCCAACGTGCAGGACTTCGAGAAGATCCGCTTCCGCCAGCGGGTGGTGAAGGACGTCTCGGTCCGCTCGCTCTCGACCGAACTGGTCGGCCAGCCCTGTGCGATTCCGGCGGCGATCTCGCCCACCGGGCTGAGCGGCATGCTGTGGGGCGGCAATGGCGAGATCGCCGCCGCCCGCGCAGCCAAGGCGTTCGGCATTCCGTTCACCCTGGGCATGATGTCGGTCTCGACCCTGGAGGAAGTGACCAAAGCCGTCGGCCCGGTCTGGTTCCAGATGTGCATGCTGAAGGACCGGGGCCTGGTGCAGGACTTCGTCGACCGGGCGAAGGCCGCCGGATCGCCGGTGCTGATCCTCACCGTCACCTGGGTTGTCTCGGGCCTGCAAAGCCGCATGACCCGCCACGGCGTCGACCTGCCGCCGCCGCTCACCCCCAGCTTCATCGCCAAGTTCGCCACAAGGCCCATGTGGGTGTGGCGCGCGCTCCGGGGCAAGCCAGTGGCGTTCCACAACTTCACCGGCCGGATGAAGGAAGAGGCGACCATTCCGGCGGTCATCGGCCAGCTCGATTCCTCCGTCACCTGGAAGGACATCGAGTGGCTGCGCTCGATCTGGCCGGGCAAGCTGATCATCAAGGGCGTCTGCGACCGCGAGGACGCGCGCCTCGCCATGGACGCCGGCGCCGACGCGGTCAGCGTATCCAATCACGGGGGCAACCATCTGGACAGCTCGGCCTCGACCATCTCCATGCTGCCCGACGTGGTCGAGGGCGTCGCCGGCCGCGGCGAGGTGCTGCTCGACGGCGGCGTACGCTCGGGCCAGGACATCCTGAAAGCCATGGCGCTGGGCGCGAAAGGCGTGCTGCTGGGCCGCGCCCATCTCTATGGGTTAGGCGCCGCGGGGCAGAAGGGCGTCGCCAAGGCGCTCGACATCCTGAAGTATGAGCTGGACGTGTCCGTGGGCCTCACCGGCCTCACCGACGTCCGCCAGGCATCGCCGGAGATATTGTTCAAGCCGAGGGATTAAGCTCTCATCGACATCGCGGAGGATACGTGGCGAGCCAGTCCGGATACGGAGGAGCAACCCTATCCGCATGGAGTATGTTTGGGCGATCGTAGTTCGCAAACCCATGCGCGGACGTCGGCTAGGGATGGAAAGCGGTCTATCCGCTTGCAAGCCAGGAAGTGAGAGATCGGACATTCGGCCAAAGACCGGGTCTGGCCGTTTGCAGACCGACAGGGTTCTGACGGGGAATGTGCAATATCCGACGTCCAGCACCTGAGTATATTCCGACCCTGCGGGGTGCCCCGGACCTGGCCTATCTTGTTTTCCCTCCGCCATCCCGAAGCTTGGTGAGCGCGCCCCACCCGTAGCGCAATTATCATATTGTCCCTGTCGACCTGTCGGTTGGCAGGTTGATCGTCGAGGACAAAAACATGACCAACCCGTCACTCCATGTCACAGGCCTTGCCGGTTTGCGCCGTGATCCGCGCCTGATCGTGAACGGCAGGTCCATATTTTTGGCGGCAAGCCTCTGCATGCTGGCTGCGGCCTGTGACAGGGCGCCGGAGGCGGGCAATGGCTCGACCGAGTCCGCCGCCGTTGCTGCACCGGAGATGAGCGCCTCAACCGATCCGCTCATACTTCAGGCCCGGGAGGTCTTCAAACCCATTCCGATTAAGGCGCCCGACTTGCCAGGCAACCCAGCCACGGAGGACAAGGTCGCACTTGGCGAGATGCTTTATTTCGAGCCACGACTTTCAGCGACCCATTCGATCAGTTGTGCGACCTGCCACAATATCGGTTTGGGCGGCGCCGATAATTCCCCAATGTCGGCTGGCTTCCATGGAACCCGTGGCGCAAGGAACTCGCCAACGGTCTTCAATTCGGTCTTCAACTTCGTTCAATTCTGGGATGGCCGGGCAAAGGACCTGGAAGAACAGGCCGGCGGCCCGATGGTCAACCCGGTTGAAATGGCGTCTCCGAAGCAGCATATCGCATCCCAACTGGCGGCGCTGCCCCAATATCGCACCGAATTCGCACGGGCATTTCCGGGCGAAGGCGCTCCGCTTTCCTTGGACAATGCACAAAAGGCCTTAGCGGTATTCGAGGCGACACTCATCACGCCGAACGCGCCTTTCGATCGTTTTTTGCGGGGTGATCCGGCGGCTCTGGATGCGACCCAAAAAGCCGGCCTGACCCTGTTTATGAACAAGGGCTGCACCGCATGCCACTCCGGGGTAAATATTGGCGGATCCATGTACGCCAAGTTCGGCTTGGTCGCAGCGCCGGATGCCAAATATCTCCCTGCCGGCGACAAGGGGCGCGGGGCGATAACAGGCGACGCCGCCGACGACTATTTCTTCAAGGTCCCCACTCTGCGAAATATTGCGCTGACCGCACCCTATTTCCATACCGGTTCAGAGCAGGATCTGGCGAAGGTCGTCAACGTCATGGCGACGGCGCAGCTGGGACAGACCCTGAGCCAGCCCGAGACGGCCCAACTGGTGGCCTTTCTCGCGGCGCTGACGGGCGATCAACCCAGAATCGTGCAGCCGCAATTGCCCACGAGCGATGCCAATTCGCCTCTGCCTGACAAATAGAAATGATCAGTCGAATAACACACGCGCCGGGGCGCTGTGCCCGATGAGCCAGATCTACGGTGCATTCGGCCACCGCGATCCTGATCGCCATTCCTGCGGCGTCTGAGAGAGCTCCAACGTCCACGCAGGATACCGGCCTTGGGCATTTTGATGTGAAACAATGCACTCCTGGCCGTGGTGAATAATATCCAGTGCCAAGGGGAAGAGGTTCGCTATGAATTCAGCCGTTCTTCGTCAGCGTTTCGCCGCTGTTTCGATGGCCCTACACTGGGTCATGGTGCTGCTGGTTGCCGCAGTTTACGCGTGCATCCTGCTGCGTGGAAACTATCCCAAGGGAAGCGACCTGCGCGAAGGCCTGAAAACCTGGCATTTCATGCTTGGTCTTTCGGTCCTGGCGCTTGTTATCATCCGGGTCGTCGCACGTCTGATGAGCGCCAAGCCGCCGATTACGCCAGCGCCTCCTGCATGGCAAATGCTGTTCGCCAAGGTGGTGCATATTGCGCTCTACGGATTCATGCTGGCGATGCCGATCGCGGGTTGGATCATCCTGAGCGCCTCGGGCAAAGTCGTTCCCTTCTTCGGGCTCGAATTCCCCGCGCTTGTTGGCCAAAGCAAGGATATCGCGAAGCAAGTGCAGGAGGTGCACGAGACGGTCGGCACGATCGGCTACTTTCTGATCGGCCTGCATGCCATTGCCGCGCTTTTCCACCACTACATTGTCAAGGACGATACGCTGCGGCGGATGTTGCCGGGCGGGCACTGATGTCGGCAGGCACATCGCACAGTCTTCTGAGCCGCGAGGTTTCGCCCGTCTACGCGTCGCTGCTGGCGTTGATTGGCGTAGCGCGCTTGCTTGATGCCCTCTTGCACCTAGTTGGCGCGGTCTGGATTGGGCGCTATCTGGGCATCCCCGGCAGCATCCTGATCATGGCCTCGACCCGATATTCCCTGCGTAAGCGCAAAATCATCAGTCGGAAAAGCCGGCCAGGCTGCTCAAGGAGCAGCAATGGCTGACCTGGCTTCGATCCCCTCGCCGTCCGTTGGGTAGCTGAGCCGTGATCGCGGGCCCGTGGATCAACTTTGCCATCGCCATTGGGGTCGGGCTGATGATCGGGCTGGAGCGCGAACGGTCGAAAGGTGTTGGCTCGACCCGCCGCCCGGCTGGCATCCGGACATTCACACTCGCGGCGCTGATGGGAGCAGTCGCTTACCATCTCGGCGGTATTCCGCTTCTGATGATTGCAACCGCCGGCGTCATGGGGCTCACAGCCCTGTCCTATGCAGGGAGACGCGATGACGATCCGGGCCTTACGACCGAAATCGGCTTGATCGCGACACCGCTACTTGGCGGCCTCGCGATGTTGGACACTGGCCTCGCTGCCGGGCTGGGCGCCGCAATTGCGGTTATCTTCGCGGTGAAGGAGGCGCTGCATGGCTTCGTGATGCGCGTCCTGACCGGAGCTGAAGTCACGGACGGCCTCATCTTTGCGGTCGCCACCCTGGTCATCTGGCCACAGCTCCCTGATCGCTACTTGGGGCCTCTTGAGGCGTTGAACCCGCACAGCATCTGGTTCCTTGTCATCCTTGTGATGGCGCTTGGGGGATGCGGGCATCTCGCGACACGGGCGCTCGGAGCCCGCTTCGGGCTGCCCGTCGCCGGCCTTGCATCCGGCTTCGTCTCCAGCACGGCAACAATCGGATCAATGGCAGGCCAAGCGGCCAAGAACCCGGCGAGCATAACGGCGGCGGTTGCGGGAGCCATATTTTCGACAGTTGCAACCTTTGTTCAGCTTGGCCTGTTGCTCGTGATGGTCAGCCGCGCGACCCTAGTCCTAATGGCGCCAGCCCTGGGGGCAGGCGCACTCACCGCGACCCTGTATGGACTCGTCTTTGCGCTGCGCGCGGTGAAGCCAGAGGGTGGGGCTGACAGCGCACCGGGACGTGCGTTCAGCGTTGGCACCGCCCTCGGTCTCGCGGCGATGATGGCCGTCATGTTGGTGATTTCCGCGGCGTTGAGAAACTGGCTCGGGGAAGCCGGTGTCGCCGTAGGGGCAGTTGTCGCCGGCTTCGTCGACACTCATGCCGCAGCAATATCAGTCGCATCCTTGGTTGCAGCAGCGAAGATGACTCCGCAGGAGGCGGTATTGCCGATCCTGGCGGCGATGACGAGCAACGCAGCGGCAAAGATTACGATGGCAATTGGCGCCGGCTCGCGTGGTTTTGCGCTAAGGGTAACGCCGGGATTGATCGTGCCCGTCGCGGCAGCTTGGGTTGTCGCATTGCCAACGGCGTTCTGATGATCGGAATCGATTCTGTAGCGCGGGCCGCACATGCACGGCACGACCTATGGCGCTCTCTGCGACGTTAGCCCGTTGCTCGGCTCCCGAAGCGACCTGAGCACTGCCGAAGAATCGATTGCAGACGTCACGGCAATCGACCGATTCTAGCTTCGTTGATGAACGTCGGCTATGGGTTGGAAGCAGGCTCCTGCCGAGCAAGAGGCATGAGGGTGCATAGTCACTCATATTCGAGCATTGCGCGAACAACTCGATTGCCGCGTGGCTGCGCTCCTCGCAACGACGGAGTCGGGCGGGGCGCTGACGGCCCTCAGTCGTCCAGATACTTGTCCAGCGTCTGGTGCATCAGCCTGACACGGACCTCCTGGTAGTTCAGCAGGGTCTCGCCCTTCTTGCGCGCCGCGCGCATGCCTTCCTGCTGGGCACGGAGGTTGTTGGTGTCCTGGTCGTAGACGTGGCCGAGGATCGGGTCGAAGCCGGGCACGGTGGTGAAGCTGTCTGCCTCGGTCAGCCGGTACGGCGCGGCGGGCTCGGGGCACGGGCCGTTTTCCGGCATGGGCCGCAGGATCAACAGCTCGAACAGGGTGCGGTGCGGGTCGTCGCCGATGGGCCGGAAGCGGTAGACCATGGGCAGTGACAGCTGCGGGAACAGGATCATGTTGGGGAAGATGCCGTATTGCGACACGTCGACCATCTCGGTGTCGGTGTAGCGGCCGAGGTCGACGCCATACGCTTCGCCGAGAGTCTGCCGCAGCACCCGCGCCATCACCATGCGCGCCGTCTCGCCTTCGCCCACGGTCATGGCGTCGCCCAGGATGGTGCGGTCGCCGACCAGCATGTCGTCGATCAGCTGCTGCTCGGTCGGGCGCGGCTCGATCAGCTGGCTCGGGATGCCGAAGGCGCAGAAGAAGCGCGAGACGTTATCGGTGAACACGTCGTACTGGGTGCCCTCGTCGTCGGCGCCCAGCAGCAGCTGCGGATGGGTTTCCTGGGTGTGGTAGTTCTCGACGAAGGCTTCCTTGCCGGCCTTCCAGTTGCAGTACAGCTCCTTCTCGATATGCAGCTCGACGAAGCGGCGTTCCATGTCGAAATTGGCGAAGTGCTCGGGCACCGGCGCGATGTAGTCCACCAGCGGCGCGGCGTCCGGATCAAAGTTCACGAACACGAAGCCGCCCCACAGGCCGATGCTCACCCGCGGCATGGTGAAGTCGCGCTCCATCACGTGCGGCGCGTCCCAGCCATAGGGCACCCGCTGCAGTTCGCCGGCCAGCGACCAGGTCCAGCCGTGGAACGGGCAGCGCAGCGCCGTCACGCTGCCCGACATGCCGCCGAGCGCGAACTTGGTGCCGCGGTGCATGCAGGAATTGACGAAGCCGGCGACCGATCCGTCCTCCTGCCGCACGATCAGCGCCGAATGGCGGCCAACCTCGTAGACGTAGTAGTCGCCCGGCTCGGGGATGTGCTCCTCGCGGCACGCCCATTGCCAGGCGCGCGGCCACATGCGCTCCATCTCGCGGTCGAAGAAAGCCTGGCTGGTGTAGCGCTCGAACGGGATGTCCTCGTCGCCGAGGAAGCGCGGGCTTTCAAGCTCGAACACGGCGGGCACCGGCCGGCCGTCGCGGTGCACCAGCGCCTGCATGGAGGGCGTCGCGCGGCCCCTGGTCAGCGACTTCAGGACGTCATCGTTCATCTGCGTCTTCCCCGTATTCAAGGGAAGTATATTTTTTATTGCACAATTGCACAATAAAAAGCGATGGTAGGATGAGCGCGCGGGCCTCTCGGGAAGGAGCGCCCGCCGCAGACGCAAACGGGAAACGGGAGACAGTCATGGGTCAGCTCGATGGCAAGGCCGCCGTCATCATCGGCGCGTCCGAAACCGGCAACATGGGGCAGGCCATCGCCCGGCGCTACCGCAAGGAGGGCGCCCAGGTCGTCGTCGCCAGCCGCAAGGCCGAGAAGTCGGCGGCGTTCGCGAAGGAGATCGGCGCGTTCTCGACCGCCTGCGACATCACGAAGAAGGACGACCTGTTCGCGCTGGCCGACTTCGCCAAGGAGAAGATGGGCAAGGTGGACATCGCCGTGAACTCGTCGGGCCTGGCGCTGGGCGGCCCGTTCCTCGAGTTCGGCGAGAAGGACCTGGACACGCTGATCGCGCTGCAGTTCAAGGGCTCGTTCTTCTTCCTGCAGGCCATGGTCGCCGCCATGCTGGATACAGGCGGCTCGATCATCCAGCTCAGTTCGGCGGTGGCGCAGCGCTCGACCACGGTCGATGGCGGGTTCGACGCCTATATGGGCACCAAGGCGGGCATCGACCACGTGGTGCGCGCCGTCGCCAACCAGTTCGGCCGGCGCGGCATCAGGGTCAACACCATCGCCGCCGGCCACACCGACACGCCGATGCATCACGGCGCCTATGAAGGCGACATCCCGGACTGGATGAAGGCCTGCTTCGCCGATGCGACGCCCATGGGCCGCTACGGCACCTGCGAGGACATCGCCGCCGCCGCCGTCTGGCTGGCCAGCGACGAATGCTTCATGACCGGCGAGGACATGCAGGTGAATGGCGGCCTCACCCTGCGCCGCAACCCGCTGAAGGACGACCTGGAGCGCTACGAGCGCGAGTGGAAACCGGCCTGATGGGGTCCTCGACGGAGGACATGATGCACTGGCGCATCGGCGACGTCACCGTCACCCGGATCGTCGAATCGACGTTCGAGGGGCTGGAAGCCTTCCTGCCGGACGCGACGCCCGAGGTGGTGCTGAAATATGACTGGCTGCGCCCGTTCCTGACGGACGAGGGCGTGCTGAAGTTCAGCATCCACGCGCTGGTGATCGAGACGCCGTCGCGCCGCATCATCGTCGACACCTGCGTCGGCAACGAAAAGCCGCGCGAGGTCTTTCCCATCTGGCACATGCTGCAGACCGGTTTCCTGGACGACCTGGCGAAAGCCGGCTTTCCGCCGGAAACCTTCGACACCGTGCTGTGCACCCATCTGCATCTCGACCACGTGGGCTGGAACACCATGCTGGTCGGCGGCGAATGGGTGCCGACCTTTCCCAACGCCCGCTACCTGATCGAGCGCAGCGAGTTCGCCTTCCTCGACACCGAGGGCGCCGACGACGGCCAGGACCAGTGGGCGCGCGACATGAACGCGGCGGTCATGGCCGATTCGGTCCGCCCCGTCGTCGCGGCCGGACTGGTCGACCTGGTGTCGGCCGACCACGTGGTCTGCGACGAGGTGCGGCTGGTGCCGACCCCGGGCCATACGCCCGGGCACGTCAGCATCCGCATCGACTCGCGGGGCGAAAGCGCCCTGATCACCGGCGACTTCATCCATCATCCCTGCCAGCTCGCCCATCCTGAATGGTCGCTGACGTCGGATTTCGACCCGACGCAGTCGGCGCAGACCCGCGAGGGCGTGTTCTCCGGCCTGGCCGGCACGCCGACGCTGGTCATCGGCACCCATTGGCCCGATCCCACCGCCGGCCGCATCGCCCGCGACGCCGGCGCCTTTCGCCTCGACATCTGACGGAGACCCGAATGCTGATCGCCACCGGCCGCCTGGAGACCGATCCCCCGCTGGTTCACGAACTCCTCGCCGACCTGCGCGCGGGCATCGACCGGTCGCTCGCCGAGGACGGTTGCCAGTTCTATTCCTTCGCGCTGGAAGACGAAGCCTCCGGCCGGATCATCACCCTGCAGATCTGGCGCGACGAGGAGGCGCTGGCGGCCCATCTGTGTGCGCCCGAGCTGGGCGGCCTGATCGCGCGCTGGACGGGGCGCTACACCGTCCATACGAAGTTCTACGATGCCGAGAACGAACGGCCGGTCGGCCAATGGCACAATCCGGCGCTCGCCCGGATGATCGAGGACAGCCGGCGCTCCTAGCACCCCTGCCGACAATCCGGATAGGCGCGGCGCGAGATGTGCTAGGGTGTCACAACGGATGAAATTGTTTGGGCCATGAAGCGGATTTCCACGTGGGAGCTTTGGGTTGGCGCGGCGCTGGTGGCGATCACCGCGCTGCTGGTCGTCGGCGCGGGCTATTACGGCCAACGAATTGAGGAACGCCGGCTGCGCGACCTCGCCATCACCGCTGCCGCGTCGCTGGATGCCCATGACGTCGCGGCGCTGGCTACCGACACCAACTACGACGCGTTCGCCGGCAAGGCCGAGTTCGCCGGCATTCGCGAGACCTTGGCGCGCATGCGCAAATCGATTCCCGACGCGCGGTTCATCTACCTGATCGCAAAGCCGTCCGGCGACTGGCGGTTCCTGGCCGATGCCGAGCCTGCGGGATCCAGGGACTACTCGCCTCCCGGCCAGGTCTATGAGGATGATCCGTCCGGCTTCGAGACCGTGCTGCGTACAGGGCAGCCCTTCGTCGAGCCCATGTCGCAGGATCAATGGGGCGTCTGGGTGTCCGGCGAGGCGCCGGTCAGGGACCCGGAAACCGGCAAGACCGTCGCGGTGCTGGGCATCGACGTCGACGCCAGCAACTGGGTTTCCCATGTCTGGGGTTATCGCTGGGCCGGTTTCGGCGTCGCCATGCTGATCGTCGTCATTGCCGGCCTGTTCTCCTACGGGCGGCGCCGTCAGGAGCGCGACATGGACGCGCTCGCCGCCGAGGAGGATCGCACCCGCACCATCATGAGCGCAGCCGCCGTCGGCCTAGTCACCATCGATGAGAACGGCGTGATCCAGTCGTTCAACCCGGAAGCCGAGAAGATCTTCGGCTACGGCGCCGAAGAGGCCATCGGTCTCAACGTGTCGGCGCTGATGCCCGAGGCCGAGCAGGACGAGCATGGTGGGCACATCGCCCGCTACCTGACCGGCGGATCCAGCAGGATCGTCGGCAAGGGGGCTCGTGAGGTGCTGGGGCGGCGCAAGAACGGCAAGATGTTTGCGCTCGAGCTCGCGGTCGCGCGGATGTCTGCCGGCGGCCGCACAAGCTTCGTCGGCAGCATCCAGGACATCTCCGAGCGCAAGGCCGCCGAGGAAAATCTGCGCCAGGCGCAGAAGATGGAGACGCTCGGCCAGCTCACCGGCGGCGTGGCGCACGACATCAACAACATGCTGATGTCCATGCAGCTCAACATGCAGGTGGTCGAGGACAGGATCGCCGACGATCCGGAGGCCGTGGAATGCATGCAGGCGGCGCTGGGCGCACTCAAGCGCGGCGCCGAACTCACCGACCGCCTGCTGGCGTTCTCGCGCAAGCAGCCGCTGCAGCCCAAGGTGACCAATGTCAACGGGCTGGTGGGCGAGACGCTGCAGCTGCTGCAGCGGACCCTGCAGGCGTCGGTCGGCGTGAACACGTCGCTCGCCGCCGGCACTTGGTCCATCGAGGTCGATCCCAGCCAGCTGACCAACGCCATCGTCAATCTGGCGATCAATGCCCGCGACGCCATGCCGGACGGCGGCACGCTGACCATCGAGACGTCGAACATGGAACTCGACGACGATTATGTGGCCCAGCTCGAGGGGATGAAGCCGGGCGACTATGTGCTGATCGCCGTCAGCGACACCGGCACCGGCATGCCGCGGGCCGTGGCGGAACGGGCGTTCGACCCGTTCTTCACCACCAAGCCGGTGGGCAAGGGCAGCGGCCTTGGCCTGTCGATGGTCTACGGCTTCGTCAAGCAGTCGGGCGGCCACGTCAAGATCTACAGCGAGGAGGGCAAGGGAACGACGGTGAAGATGTTCTTCCCGCGCACCGGCGCGCAGTCGCTGGCGCAGCTGCGGCCACGGTCGCAGCGTCCGCCGGGCGCGCGTGGCGAGACCATCCTGCTGGTCGAGGACGACATGGACGTGCAGGTCAGCATCTCCCGCATCCTGAACACCTTCGGCTACAAGGTGCATGCCTCGTCAAGCGGTCCCGACGCGCTCAGGCTGATCGACGGCGGCCTGCGCCCGGACCTGATCCTTGCCGACGTGGTGCTGCCCCACGGCATGAGTGGCCCCCAGGTAGCCGAAGCGGTGCTCGAACGGGTGCCGGCCTGCAGGGCCCTGTTCATGTCGGGCTACACCGACAACGTGCTGATCCACGAGGGCCGGATCGATCCCGGCATTGTCCTGCTGTCGAAGCCCTTCCCGCGCGAGACGGTGGCTACCAAGATCCGCCAGATTCTCGACGCGCCCGCCGCCTGACCAGCAACCACGCCCCGCCGCCGTTCGCGCACATCGGTAAGTGCCTGCTTTGTAATTGCAGGTTGGAACCGGCAATCTTGCCGGTAAAGGCCGGCCATCGGGGGATCCGGCCCGCGGTCGACGCCCGGCGCGCCGGGCGCAATTTCCAGGCATGACATGCAGGCATCGACCACCAGGCAGCATGCGCGAAGAGGCGTTCTTTCCGCATGAACGCAGACCCTCGTCCCGGCCTGGTGTCCCCGGTTTCCGCCGAAGTGATCTCGGTGGCGGCGCAGCTTCGCGAAATGGAGACGTTGCCGGCCGAGCGGCGCGATGCGGTTCTCAACCGACAGCTCGCCGCGCTGCTCGATCATGCCTGGACGCACTCGCCGTTCTGGCGCGACCGGCTTCCGCCGCGCACCGATATGCTGAACTTCGAGGATCTGCCGGTACTGTCGCGCGCCGACCTGCGCGACCATGCCGCCGAGATGCGCAGCGCCCACGTCACCGGCGGCGTCCGCGTGGCGCGCACGTCGGGATCGACGGGCATGCCCGTCGAGATCGTCAATAACGAGCCGCTGTTTGGCATCCTGTTTGCCGCGCAGTACCTCCGTCATCACGCATGGCATGGCTTCGACGCCGACAGGGACATCCTCAGCATCGTCGATACGGACGAGGGCGTTCAGGAGGCGGGATGGAGCCATACTCTGGCGGAGCTGTGCCAGACCGGCCGCCGCTTCCGCAGGAACATGGCGCGGCACTCTCCCGAGGCGCTCCTCGCCTGGCTGCTCGACCAGACGGCGCCGTACCTGATCACCACAGCGAGCATGGCGCTGCGCCTCGCCCGCCTAGCGCTCGACGGCCCGCGCCGGCCGCCGCGGCTGGAAGCCATCCTGACATTCGGGGAGGTGGTGCGCGACGAGCACCGGGACGCGGTGCGCCAGGCCTTCGGCGCCCGGATCGTCGACAGCTATTCGTGCGAGGAGGCGGGATGGCTGGCGTTCCAGTGCCCCAGGCACGCGCACTATCACAGCCTTTCCTCCACTGTCCATGTGGAGATCGTCGACGACGATAACCGGCCGGTCCGGGCCGGCGAGGAGGGCAAGGTGCTGGTGACGGCGCTGCACAACTACGCCATGCCGCTGATCCGCTACGACATCGGCGACCGCGCCGTCGCCGGGGCGCCGTGCGATTGCGGCCTGACCTTGCCGGTGATCGGCGAAATCCTGGGACGCGAGCGCAGCTTCATCGTTCTGCCCGACGGGTCGCGGCGACTGGCCCGGCTGACCGGCGAGTATTGGCGGACGATCGCGCCGGTTACCGAATACCGCGTGGTGCAGTATCCCGACACCGGTCTGGAGGCTTTCGTGTGCGCCGACCGGCCGCTGGCGGCAGGTGAGGTCGCCGGCCTGGCGGACATGCTCCGACGCGTCCTGCATCCCGGCCTCGACATCCGCGTCACCCAGATCGACAGCATCCCGTGGGAGTCCCGCTGGAAGCGCATCGACGTCGTCCGCACCGATCGCCCGCGCGAGGATCGCCCGTGAATCTGACTGCCGCCATTAGCACCCATACCGCCGAACGGCCGCGCGCGACGGCGCTGATCACCCAGAGCCTGACCCTGGACTACGCGGCGCTCGACGCCGCCATCTGGCGCATGGCCGGATACCTGACGAGCCAGGGGGTCAAGCGTGGCGACCGGCTCGGCGTGGTCATCGACCGCTGCGCGGTCGGCGCGATCGTTGCCCTGGCGATCACTCGGCTGGGCGCCGCCCAGTACTGGTTCGCGCCGGCCGACGGGCGCGAGGTGCATGCGCTGGCGGTCCGCGTATTCGGGCTCGGCCGGCTGGTCACCGATTGCGGCGCCGACGGCGCGGCGTTCTTGGGCACCATCGCGCTTGCCCCCACGCTCGACGCCTATGCCGGCCTGCCCGCCGATCCCTTCGAGTTGGCCGATGATTCTGACATGCCGTGGCTCGGCCTGATGTCGTCGGGCACCACCGGCAATCCCAAGGCGCTGTTCCAGACCCATGACCAGACGGCGAAGCGCTACCTGACCTGCCGGTCCACCCTGCCGATGTTGGTTTATGACCGGGTGTTCAGCCTGCCGGCGATGCATTTCGCCACCACCATGCAGCGCCTGCACTGGTCGGGCCTGAGCGGCGGCGCCTTCGTGCTGCCTGACACCTACGCGGTGCCGGTGCCGGTCGACTTCATCAACAGCAGCCGGACCAGCGTGCTGTGGGTGACGCCGTTCCATCTCCAGTCGCTGATCGCCGTGGCCAAGCACCGGCAGGTGGATGGAGCGCTGCTGCCCCATGTGCGCGACCTGCTTTGCTCCACCGCCGCCACCGACGACGACCTGCGCGATGTAGCGCGGCGCTGGATCGCACCCAACATGATCAACGCCTATGGCGCGACCGAGATCGGCTTTCTCAGCGCGTCCGGGTCGTTCGGCACGGGCACGGCTCCGGGCAGCATCGGCTATCCGGTGCCGGGCGTGGAAATTCAGGTGGTGGACGAGGGCGGCGGCGTGATCGAGCAATCGGGACGGATCGGCGTGATCCGCGCTCGCTCGTCCACCATGACCACGGAATATCTGGGCGATCCGGAGATGACCGCGCGCTACTTCCGCGGCGGCTGGTTCTACCCGGGCGACCTGGCGGCGTGGAACGACGACGGCCAGCTCATCTTCCATGGCCGCATGGACGACATGATGATCCATGACGGCATCAACATCTATCCGGCCGAGATCGAGACCGTGCTGCTGAAGCATCCCGCGGTGGCCGAGGCGGTGGCGTTCCCGCTCAAGTCCCGCGAGCACCAGGACACGCCGGCCGCCGCCATCATCGTCCGCCAGGCCTTCGACAACGCCGAGCTGATGGCGTTCTGCCGCGACCGGCTGGGTCTCAAGGCGCCGCGCTCGGTGCTGGTGGTCGAGGAGTTTCCGCGCAATCCGGCCGGCAAGATCCTGACCAGCGTCCTCGCCGAGCGGCTGCAGAAGGTTGCCAGGCGCAACTAGGCCCGGCGATCTTCGCGGATCATGTCCGACGCTTTCTCGGCGATCATGATCACCGGCGAGTTGGTGTTGCCCGAGACGATGGTCGGCATCACCGACGCATCGACCACGCGCAGGCCGGTCAGGCCATGCACCCGCAGCCGGACATCGACCACCGCGTCCGGCCCGTCGCCCATTTTCGCGGTGCCGACCGGGTGGAAGATGGTTGTGGAGATGTCGCCGATCTTCGCCAGCAGCTCGGCGTCCGACGCCACCTGCGGCCCCGGCAGCACTTCCGTGGGATCGAATTGTGAAATCGCCTTCGCCGCCATCAGCTGGCGGGTCAGCTTGATCGACCGCAGCGCCACCTGCCGGTCGTTCTCGGCCGACAAATAGTTGGGCCGGATGGCCGGCGCTTGGCGCGGATCGGTCGAGCGGATGTGGATCGTTCCCCGGCTTTCCGGCCGCAAATTGCACACCGACGCGGTCACCGCCGGAAACGTGTGCAGCGGCTCGCCCAGCTTGTTCGTCGACAGCGGCTGCACGTGATATTCCAGGTCGGGCGTCTCCAGCCGCGGATCGCTGCGCGCGAAGATGCCGAGCTGGCTGGGCGCCATGGACAGCGGCCCCGACTGGGTCAGCAGATATTGCAGCCCCAGCCTGCCCTTGCCCCAGAGGCTGCCGGCCAGCTGGTTAAGGGTGATGGTGTTCGACACCTGGTAGACGGTGCGGATCTGCAGATGGTCCTGCAGATTGCCGCCGACGCCGGCCATCGCGTGGGCCACCGGAATGCCGAAACCGCCCAGCACCGCCGGATCGCCGATGCCCGATAGTTCCAGGATCTTGGGCGAGTTGACGGCGCCGGCCGACAGGATCACCTCGCCGTCGGCGCGGGCCTGCTTGAGCACGCCGTTCTGGCGGAAGCGCACGCCGGTGACCCGGTTGCCGTCCAGCACCAGGGATTCGGTCTCGGCGCCGGTGATGACCCGCAGGTTCGGCCGGCCGCGCACCGGATCGAGGAACGCCTTGGCGGTGTGCCAGCGCACGCCGCGCTTCTGGTTGACCTCGAAATAGCCCGAGCCCTCGTTGGTGCCCTTGTTGAAGTCGTCGGTGCGCGGGATGCCCACTTCCTCGGCCGCGTCGCGGAACGCGTCGAGGATCGGCCACGAGATGCGCTGCTTCTCGACGCGCCATTCGCCGCCGCTGCCGTGCAGGTCGCTGGCGCCCTTGTGAAAGTCCTCGGACTTGCGGAAATAGGGCAGCACGTCGTCCCAGCCCCAGCCGGTGTTGCCCTGCTGGCGCCAGCCGTCATAGTCGGCGGCCTGGCCGCGCATGTAGATCATGCCGTTGATCGACGAGCAGCCGCCCAGCACCTTGCCGCGCGGATAATCCAGCGCCCGGCCGTTCAGTCCGGCGTCCGGCTCGGTCTTCATCAGCCAGTCGGTGCGCGGGTTGCCCATGCAGAACAGGTAGCCGATGGGGATGTTCACCCAGTGGTAGTTGGCGTTGCCGCCCGCTTCCAGCAGCAGCACGCGGACCGAGCCATCCGCCGACAGCCGGTTCGCCAGCACGCAGCCCGCCGAGCCCGCGCCGACGATGATGTAGTCCCAAGTGCCTTCGAGGGCGGCGGCCTGCTCCACCTTGGTCTCCTTCCCATTCAGCCCGCACAGTAGCGCCGTTATCGCCCGTTGTAAGCCCGGTCCGTCATGCTAGGGTGCGGCATTCACGCGTGAATGATTCCGGAGGGGCCGGAGCGCGCGCCAGGGGAGAGCGACGATGAGCGAATTTACCGCCGACGAGGTCAAGGAACTCCGCAAGCTGCTGGAGATCGAGAAGATCCGCAAGGTGAAGAACATGTATTCCCACCTGATGGACGGGCGCGACATCCCGGCGCTGGCGAGCATCGTCGCCGAGGACTGCGTCTGCATCTTCGGCCCCTACGGCACCTGGACCGGCCGCGACCAGATCCACAAGGGCTGGGCCGAGGTGTTCAAGGACGCGATCCCCTATGGCGGCTTCCACGCCACCACCAACATGTGGATCGAGATGACGAGCGACACCTACGCCATCAGCCGGACCTACCTGCACGACATTTCGATGGAGCAGGATCCGCGCGGCGCGAACCCGGTGGTGTGGTACGGCACCTATGACGAGGACTATGAGAAGATCAATGGCGAGTGGAAAATCAAGAAGTGCGTGCTGCAGTTCCTGTGGCCCAAGCGCCTGGTCAGCGACGACTACCCCCGCAAGATGACGCCAACCTCGTTCGGGTAAGACGCCAGGGCTGGATCGGAGCGTTCTGGCGTGGATCGCCAGTCGTTCCGACCTGTCGCGATGGGCGCCGCTGAAACCCGGAAAACTGGGGTGGAAGATGGAGGGTAAATAAGTGCACTGTCACCGTTACAAATTTCGGTGACAGTGCACTTATTTACCCTCCTAGCTGATGAGGTCGGGGCTGTAGCCGAAGGATGGTTCACCGAAATCCAGGTTTCAGCGGTTGTTGGAATACGCCGCCAGCCGGATCGACATGTCCTCGTAGGCGCCACGCAGGTTCTCGGCGATCCATTCGGGATCGACGCCCTCATGTGGCTCGAACTCCGAGCGCCAGTCGATGCGGCAGGTGCCCGCGCTCAGCTCGGTCAGCGAGATGCGGGTCCAGTACTCCTTCATGTCCAGCGGCCGCCCCTTGGTCAGGGAATAGCGGATCGCGTGGTCGTCGTCGCTGACCTCGTCCAGCCGGTGCTGCACCGTGCCGAAGCGGGGCAGGGTGAAGTCGCGCACCATGCTCACGCCGCTGCCCGTCGTCTCCAGCGTGGCGGTGTCGCCGCCCTTCACCCAGGCGAGCAGCGAGCCGAAGTCGCGCAGCGTCCGCCACGCCACGCCCGCTGCCACGGGCAGCACCATCGAGAAGTGGAACGGGACCATGCTCACACCTGCGACTTGCCGCGGGCCTGGATCGCGGCGCGGCGCTTCTCGACCTCCTCGGGCGACACGGCCACGTTGGCGGCGCGGGCGCGGCGCTGCTCGGTCTGCATGCCGTCGCCGAACGACTGGGCGAAGCCCTCGTCGATGACGCCCTTGTAGTTCACCAGCATCTCCGGGATCACCGACAGCATGTCGTTGGCGAGCGCCACGCAGGTCGGCAGCAGCTGCTCCTCGTGGTTCACCACCCGGTTCACCAGGCCCCACTCGGCGGCCTGCTGGGCCGACAGGAAGTTGCCGGTCAGCGACAGCTCCTTGGCGCGGTAGATGCCGATGGCCCGGCTCAGCTTCTGGCTCAGGCCCCAGCCCGGCATCACGCCGACGCGGGCGTGCGTGTCGGCAAATCTTGCGTTGGGCGAGGCGATCAGCACGTCGCAGGCCAGCGCCAGCTCGAAGCCGCCGGTGATGGCGACGCCGTTGATCGCGCCGATGATCGGCCCGCTGAACTTGCCCAGCGACCGGACGGGATCGCCCTGGGTGATGGTGTCGTTGGGATTGGACAGGCCCTTCTGGCCCAGCTCCTTCAGGTCGAGGCCGGCGCAGAACGCCTTGCCGCTGCCGGTCAGGATCATGACGCGTACGCCGGGATCGGCCTCCAGCTCGTCCACCGTCTTGGCGATGGCGCTGCGCAGCTCGCGCGACAGGGCGTTCATGGCGGTGGGCCGGTTCAGCGTGACGATGGCGATCTCGCCGGTCTTCTCGACCAGCAGCACGGGCTCGGACATGGAATTCTCCCCTTGGACTGTTGCGGCATTCTTTCGCCGATGGCCGGATGCGTCCACATCTCTTTGCCGGCTCGCGCCGCGCCGATAGAAATAATAACATGTGTCAGAATCCATGATTCTGCTCGCGTGACTGTAAAACGCGCGTCATAGTTCGTGGGCGAGTCAGGCCGGGGAGACGGGCGATGGACGATCCACAATCGATTGCGAATCTGAAGGCGCGGATGAAGTGGGAGCAGGACCGCGAGGGGCCGCCCGCGGATTTTCCCGCGCTGCCGCCGCTGCCGCCCGGCCGCTACGTCAGCCAGGAGTTCTTCGACCTGGAGAAGCAGCATCTGTGGTCGAAAGTGTGGCTCTATGCCGCTCACCAGAGTCAGCTTCCCGAAGTGGGATCCTACGTCCTGCTCGACATTCCCGACGCGGCGATCTTTCTGATCCGCGACAAGGACGAGAAGATCCGCGCGTTCTACAACGTCTGCTCGCACCGCGGCGCCCCGCTGGTGCGCGAGGCGTGCGGCAAGCAGTCGCTGCTGCGCTGCACCTATCACCAGTGGACCTATGACACCAAGGGCCGGCTGATCTCGGTGATGGACGATCGCGACTTCCCCGAGCCTTTCGACAAGTCGACGCTGGGCCTGCAGGAAGTGCGCTGCGAGATGTGGGGGCCGTTCGTTTTCGTCAACGAGGACCCGAACGCCCGGCCGCTGATGGAATGGCTCGGCATGATCGCCGACGAGTTCCAGCAGTTCGAGATCGACCAGCTGCGCCCGGCCGAGATCAAGTCCTACACCCTGGACTGCAACTGGAAGCTGACGATGGACGCCTTCCTCGAGGTGTACCACATCAAGGGCATCCACCCGCAGACCGTGGGCGAGGCGCTCGACCACCGCGGCGCCGTCATGGGCCTCCTGCCCAATGGCCACACCCGCATGACCTGCCCGACCAACGCCCCGCCCGCCAAGCAGCGCAAGCTGCGCGGCTATGGCGACGGCAACGTGGTGACCATGCCCAGCGTGCCGGCCGGCGAGATCGCCCGCAACTATCACGTCTCGCACAACATCTTCCCCAACATCATCACGCCGGTGGGCGAGACCGCCCGCCAGTTCCTGATGTTCTGGCCGATCTCGCGCACCCGCACCCGGGTCGACGTGGTGCATTTCGGCCGCGACTGGGGCGCCGCGCCGCGCCCGTCGGGCTGGGACCCGCTGCTGGCGTTCTGGGACATCGTCATGGCCGAGGATCTGCAGTTCCTCGAATGGCAGCAGAAGGCGGTGCTCTCGCCCGGCTTCAAGGGCTACCGGCTCAGCTACATGGAACGGCGCATCTACTACGCGCACGAATCCATCGACCGGATGATCGGCATCGAGAACATCCCGGAGGAGCTGCGCGCCGTGCCGATGCTCGCAAGGTACGAGGAAAAACCCGAGCACCACTCGGCCGAGGTCCTGAACGTGCGGACGGCGGCGGAGTAGGTTAGCCGCTTGCGCGGCTCCCCCTCATCCGGCCGCTGACGCGGCCACCTTCTCCCACGGAGGGGAGAAGGGATAAGCTTTCGCAGTCAATGGGTTATCCCCTCTCCCCTTGTGGGAGAGGGTTAGGGTGAGGGGTGCTCTCACCGCGTGACGGCTGCTCGCCGCCTACCCGAAATGCCGGTGGAACGTCTCGGTCGTGAACCGGTTGGCCTTGAAGCTGTCCGACCAGTGGTCGTCGGCCATGCCGGCCTTGCGCTTCAGGTAAAGCAGGAACTGCTCCGGCCGGGGCAACTGTTCCCACACGGTCGGCAGGAATAGGGCGCGCTTGCCGTCGTCGGCGATGACCAGGCCATCGCGGTCGGGGCGGAGCGCCGCCAGCAGCGCCTTCTCGCTGTCGAACGAAATCGGGCGCTGATGGCTGAGGATGGAGATCTCCACGTCCAGCCGGTCCAGCTCGGCGGCGGTCAGCGGCGGGAAGCGGGGGTCGGCGAAGGCGGCCTTGAAGGCGTTCGACACGACATCGTTGACCAGCGGCCGGCCCGGCACGACCGTGCCGATGCAGCCGCGCAGTTTCCCGTCGAGGGTCAGCGTCACGAACGTGCCCCGCATGGCGAGCAGCGCCCGCGGCACGTTCTTCAGGGTTAAGTTGGGCTCCTTGCCGTGCTGGATGCCGTAGCGGATCGAGGCCACCGCCGCGTCGAGCAGCGTGCGGCGGTCCTTGTCGGCAAGGCGCGCCGTTTCGGCATATTCGAGGGCGAAGCTGCCATAGCCGACGACGCGCTCCTTGTTGCCTTGCGTGTCGCCCGAGTTGCGCACGTCGAGCGCCGTCACCCGCAGGTCGCGGCGGCGGGCTTCCAGCATCAGGCCGCGCAGCGGACGATTGCCGCAGGCTTGCTGGTCGTTCAGGAGGTCGGGACGCAATAGCTCGATGGCCTGGGCTGCCTCGCCGTCCAAGCGGGTCGCGGTCTCGTGGTTGTGGAAGTGGCTGAGGTCCGAGGAGATCACGATCAGCGTCTCGGGGCCGCCCCAGCATTCGCGCAGCACGCGGGCGACCGATTCCGGGTCGGCATTGCCCACCAGCACCGGCACCAGGGTGAACGCGCCCAGCACCGCCTGCAGGAACGGCAGATGCACTTCCAGGCTGTGCTCCTGGGCGAACGGCTCGTCGGCGACCATGACGTCGGGCAGGGCGCGAAGTCTCGCCATGGTTTCCATGTCGACCGGGATTTCGCCCAGCGGCGTCGCCCAGCGCTCGGCGGTCGACAGGGCAAGGCCGTTGAAGCCGACCCGGTGGTTCGGACCCAGCAGCACCACGCGCTTGATGATCCCGCGCCGGTTCCTCAGCGTCGCGTAGGCAGTGCCCGCGACCGCCCCGGAATAGATGTAGCCGGCGTGCGGCGCCACCAGGACCTTGGCGTCGACCGAAGCGGGCAGCGCGGCCTTCAGGCAGGCATCCACCTGGGCAGCACAGGTCTCCCTGTCGGCTGGGTAGAACAGGCCGGCCACCCCAGGCTGCTTCACGCGGTTGACGTCGACGCTCATGTTCGGTTCCCAATGATGGCCTTCAACCCTAGAATAGCCATATGGCGAGTCCAGTCCAAACGGCAAACTCGGGCCATCCGACCCGCTACTGGCACGCGCTGGGCGACGGCCGGGTCCAGTGCGACGTGTGCCCGCGCGCCTGCAAGCTGGCCGACGGCCAGGCCGGGCTGTGCTTCGTCCGCTCGGCCCGTGACGGCAAGATCCAGCTCGACACCTATGGCCGCTCGTCGGGCTTCATCATCGACCCGATCGAGAAGAAGCCGCTCAACCATTTCCTGCCGGGAACGCCGGTCCTGTCATTCGGTACGGCGGGCTGCAACCTGGCCTGCACCTTCTGCCAGAACTGGGACATCTCGAAGTCACGCGAGGCGTCGAAGCTGGCGGCCGCCGCCTCGCCCGAAGCCATCGCGCGGGCGGCCGTCGCGACCGGCTGCCGGTCGGTGGCCTACACCTACAACGACCCGGTGATTTTCCACGAATACGCGATCGACATTGCGCAGGCCTGTCACGAAGTGGGGGTAAAATCGGTGGCGGTGACGGCCGGCTACGTCAACGCCGAGCCGCGTGCCGAGTTCTACCGCCACATGGACGCCGCCAACGTGGACCTGAAAGCCTTCACCGAGGAATTCTACTGGAGGGTCACCAAGGGCCATCTCCAGCCGGTGCTCGAGACCCTGAAATATCTCAAGCACGAAACCAGCGTCTGGTTCGAGATCACCACCCTGCTAATCCCGGGCGAGAACGACAGCGAGGCCGAGATTCAGGCCATGACCCAGTGGGTGATCGAGAACCTGGGGCCGGATGTACCGCTGCACTTCACCGCGTTTCATCCGGACTACCGGATGCTCGACAAGACGCGCACCCCGCACGAGACGCTGATCCGCGCCAACCGCATCGCCCGCGCCAACGGCGTCCGCTATGCCTATGTCGGCAACGTCCACGATGTGGGCCGCCAGAGCACCTACTGCCCGTGCTGCGGCGAGCGCCTGGTCGGCCGCGACTGGCACCTGCTGTCGGACTGGCATCTGGACGCCAACGGCCGCTGCGACAATTGCGGCACCGCCATTCCTGGCATGTTCGAGGCGCAGCCCGGCGATTGGGGCAGCAAGCGCCAGCAGCTCGACATGACGCGCTTCTCCAATGCATATTGAGGACACCCAGGCGCGCGCTTGGTGGAAGCAAGCCGTCGTCTACCAGATCTATCCGCGCAGCTTCCGCGACGCCGACGGCGACGGCGTCGGCGATCTGCGGGGCATCGCCGAAAAGCTGGATTACCTGGTCGAGCTGGGCATCGACATCGTCTGGCTGTGCCCGGTCTATGCCTCGCCCAACGTGGACAACGGCTATGACGTGGCCGACTACCGCGCCATCGCGCCCGAGTTCGGCACCATGGCGGATTTCGACCACCTGGCGCGCGAGATGGATGCGCGCGGACTCAAGCTGGTCATGGACCTGGTGTTCAACCACAGCTCGGACCAGCATGAATGGTTCCGTTCGGCGCGGGCGTCGAAGGACAGCCCGTACCGCGACTACTACATCTGGCGGGATGAGCCGAATGACTGGCGCGCGGTGTTCGGCGGCGGCGCGTGGACCCGGAACGAGCCGACCGGCGACTGGTACTTCCACATCTTCGCGCCCGAGCAGCCCGACCTGAACTGGGAAAACCCGGCGCTGCGCCGCGAGCTTTACGACATCATGCGGTTCTGGGCGGAAAAGGGCGTGGCCGGGTTCCGGCTCGACGTGATCTCGTTCATCTCGAAGCAGCCGTTCGACAGGCCGCAGACCGGCGGCATCTTCGATTTCTACGCCAACGGCCCCAAGGTGCATGACTATCTGCGGGAAATGCACGCCGAGGTGCTGGAGCCGCTGGGCCTGATGACCGTCGGCGAGGCGCCGGGAGTCAGCGCCGCCGACGCGCCGCTCTACGTGGCCGAGGAGCGGGGCGAGCTCGACATGATCTTTCATTTCGACCATGCCGGCATCGACCGGACGCCGGAGGATTTCTGGCGGCCCGCGCCGTGGAAGCTGTCGGACCTGAAGGAGATCCTGACACGGTGGGACAGGGCGCTTGCCGGGCGCGGCTGGAACAGCCTCTATCTGGGCAACCACGACCTGCCACGCCTGCTGTCGCGATTCGGCGATACCGGCGCGCACCGCGAGGCGGCGGCCAAGCTGTTCGCCACGCTGCTGCTGACCCTGCGCGGCACGCCGTACATCTACCAGGGCGACGAGATCGGCATGATCAACACGCCGTTCGAAAGCATCGCCGAATACCGCGACATCGTCGCCATGAACGGCTGGGCCGATGCGCGAGCTGGCGGCCGCGACGAAAACGAGTTCCTCGCCGACCACATCCTCGTCAGCCGCGACCACGCGCGCACGCCCATGCAATGGGACGCCTCATCCCATGGCGGCTTTACCTCCGGCGAGCCATGGATCAGGGCCAATCCGGATTTTGTGTCGACCAACGTCGCCGCCGCGCTGGCCGACCCGGAGTCGGTGTTCCACTTCTACCGGCGCATGATCGCGCTTAGGAAGGCGACGCCCGCGCTGGTCCACGGCGACTATGTGCCGATCGACGCGGGAAATCCGGACGTCTTCGCCTATGTCCGCACGCTGGGAGACGTGCTGCTGCTCGTGGTGCTGAATGTTTCAGGCATGGCGGTCGACATCGGCGATCTGGGACGTGACGGCACAACGATGATCGGCAACTATGATGGCAGGGGAACACTGCGTCCGTTCGAGGCGCGGGTGTTGCGAATGGCCGGGGAGGCCGGCGAGTTCGCCTCGCCTGCCTGCTCCATGAACGAGGTCGACCCTGCCTATATGGGGCTCGACCGCCAGGGAGGGGCGTGATGACCGTCGAAGAGCTGCTGGAGATCGAGGAGATCAAGAACCTCCGGATCATGTACGGCCACTATTTCGACATGGGTGACCTGGACAAGTTCATCACCCTGTTCACCGAGGATGCGGTCTGCGAGTTCTCGCTGGCCGAGTATGGCGGCGACTGGGTCGGCCACGACCAGATCCGGCGCGGCTATGCCCGGTATGCCACGCCAGACCGGCCGCCTTATGCGGCGATGCACGCCGTGACCAACCCGTGGATCAGGCTGCTCGGCCCGAACGACGCCAACGGACGCTGGTACCTGCTCGACCTCAACGTGCGCGAAGGCCGCGAGAACCCTCTGACCCTGTTCGGCATCTATGACGACGTCTACCGCAAGGTGGACGGCAAGTGGCTGATCGCCCGGACCCGAATCGATTTCTTGTGGCCGACCCGCGATTTCGCGGGCTTTCGCACGCCGGGCGTCAACAGCTAGCTTTCGTCGATATCGAAGCGGTCCGCGGACCTCAGGTCCGGGAACAGTTTCATCCACAGCAGGGTGACGAGCACGGTGAGCGTGCCTCCGACCGTACCGGCGACCACCACACCCATCAGGCCACCCATCATGCCGGCCCAGAACTCGCCGAGCTGGTTCGAGGTGCCGATGGCAAGGAAGTTCACCGCGTTGACCCGGCCGCGCATCTCGTCGGGCGTCTGCAGCAACACCAGCGAGGTGCGGATCACCACGCTGATGTTGTCGGCCGCGCCGAGCATGAACAGTGCGGCGAGGGAAAGCCAGAGATTGTACGACAGCGAGAAGATGACGGTGGCGACGCCGAAGACGATCACCGACCAGAACATCTTCATGCCGATGCCCCGCTCGATGTTGTACCTGGACAGTACCGCGGCCATGGCGAGCGCGCCCACGGCGGGCATGGCGCGCAGCAGGCCCAGGCCCCACGGTCCGGTGTGTAGGACGTCCTTGGCGAAGATCGGCAGCAGCGAGACGACTCCGCCTAGCAGCACCGCGAACAGGTCGAGCGAGATGGTGCCCAGCACCACCGGCCTGCTCCATACGAAGGTCAGCCCGCCGAATACCGATTTCAGCGTCACCGGTTCGCGTGACGGCGCGCGCCGCTCCACGCGGATCATGACTGTGGCGAAGCACGCGACCAGGAAGCATGCGCCCGCCACGATGAACGGCACGGTCGCGCCGAAGGCATAGAGTATGCCGCCCGCCGACGGACCGACGATCATCGCTGTCTGGAACGCCGAGGACGACATCGCCATCGCCCGCGGCAGCAGCACGTTCGGCACCACGGCCGGCAGCATTGCCCCCAGCGTGGGCGCCACGAAAGCCTGCGCCGCGCCCAGCATGGCGACGGCCGTGTAGATTCCCACGACGCCCTTGGAGCCGGCGAAGATGGTGGCGGTCAGGAAGACCAGCGCGGCCGTCTCGACGATCTGGCAGACGATCACGATCATCCGCCGGTCGTATCGGTCGGCGACCTGCCCGCTGACCAACGTCAGCGCCAGCATGGGCAGGAACTGCACCAGGCCGACGAAGCCCAGCGCGTAGGCGCTGCCGGTCACCTCGTAGATTCGCCAGCCGATGGCGACCGACGTGATCTGGAAGCCCATGGCCATCAGCACCCGCGACGTCCAGAACCACAGGAACGCCGGATGCTTCAGCAGCCTGTCGGGCGCGGCGGCAGATGCCGCGTCCTGAACGGTGTCAGACATGCCGCGCTCCCGGACGGAATGCGGCGGCGGTATGGTTTAGGGCGTCGTCGCGGACAGGATCGGGCCGCCGTCCGGCGCCTGCACCAGCACGGCGGTCTCGAGCCCCGGCTGCGCGGGCGGCAACGGGATCATGGTCGGCGCGCCGTTCCAGCCGCCAAGACGCACGAGCGAGCGCACCACATTCTTGTGGGGCAGGGTCCGCCCGCCATTCTCGCCGCGCTTGATCGGCACCTGCACGGTGCGCGGGTCGTAGCGCACCAGCCAGACATCGGCCGGATGCGCCGGCTTGCCCGGGCCGATGGTGATCCGGTCCGCCGTCACGGTGACCGGCGGGCCGGCCGGCTGCGACCGCGCGGTGTCGATCAACGCCTCCACATCCGACCGGCGGCTGCCGATTGCGTCGGCCCGTCCATTCACCACGACCTGCGGCGTGAAGACGCCGCGCTTGCCCAGCGCCGTGGCATAGTCGTGCTGTCGGCGGGTGTATGCCGGGCTGGCGAAGGTGTCCTTCCAGCCGAGCTGGTCCCAGTAGGTGACGCCGAAGCTCAGCGCCACGATCCCCTTCCCCCGGCTCAGCTCGGCCAGCAGATCGTTGGCGGGTGGGCACGACGAACAGCCCTGGCTGGTGAACAGCTCGACCACGACGGGCGTCGCGGCGGTCGCGGGACCCGCGATCAGCCCGACGAGCAGAGCCAGCGCCGCCACGCGGACGGGTTGGGCCATGTGGCACTCTCCATGATGGTTCATGGAACATTCGCTGGCATCCGTTCCGAAGTTACACGTCTAGCCGGTAGACGCGCTTGGCGGTCCCCGAGAACAGGGCGGTCTTGTCGGCCTCGCTGAAGTCGGCGGTCATGCGCTTGAACGAGTTCCACAGCACCATGTACGAGCAGCACGACTTGTCGACCGGGAAATTGCTCTCGAACATGCAGCGCTCCGGGCCGAAGGTGTCGATGACGTAGAGGTACCAGTCGCGGGTCTGGGCGGCGAGTTGCTCGGACGTGGGCGGCTTCGGGTCGGTCTCCCAGCCGAAGCCGCAGATCGGCATGGTCAGGCCGCCGACCTTCACGTTGACGTTGGGGCAGGTGGCCAGCTCGGCCATGTCGGCCTTCCATTTGGCCATCACTTCCGTGTGCTTGCCGGCATAGGGGCCGATGCCGAGCACGCCGCCCACATGGTCGAGGATGATGGTGACCTCCGGCCGCGCGCGGGCCAGCGCCGTCAGCTCGGAGATCTGCGGGTGGTAGAGCCAGGCGTCGAAGCTCATGCCGTATCTGCCCAGCGTGGCGACACCCTCGCGGAACGCCGCGTCGGCGAGCAGGCCGGGTGGCGGCACCGGGCGCGCCGGCGGCGGCTTGTTGGGATCCCAGCCGGCGGCGATCATGATCGCCCGGTCGACGGCCGGGTCGGTGTCCGAGGCGACGGCGTGGCGGATGCCGCGGAAGCGGCCGCGCGCCACCGCCAGGTGGGCGTCCAGAACTTCGGCGACCGCGCCGCCCAGGCGGAGATTGGCGTGTCCGACGATACCGGCGTTCATCCTCGATGGGCCATAGATGCCGCTGGCGCTCATCGCCGCCACGCCGTTGACGAACTCGGTCTCGCCCACCGGCCGCAACTGCTCGGGGCCGTCGGCGCGGTGGAACGAAGTGGCCTGCACATAGACGGTGGCGATGATGTTGTGGCCCTGCTGGTCGGCCAGGAACTCGTCGAGCAGGTAGCGGAAGTGGGGCCGGTTCCACAGATGATGGTGCGGGTCGACAATGGGGCGGTCCGGTTCGAGCGCCGTCTCCTTCACCTGATCCAGCCATTCAGCGCGCGGCGCCATCGCGTGTCTCCCCAGTCACGTGTTGCGCGGGGCAGGATAGGCGGCATCGCCGCGCCACCCAAAGCAATTCCGCCGCGCCGTCACAACGAAAGCGAGGGCGCGATAATCTCCGATTGATCTTCATCGCCGGATTCCCGACTCTTGTGGCAGCATCTTCCGCTTTCCCGATAGGCAGGCCGATGGCCGACGAGCACACGCGCGCACCCGTGTTCTGGGACCAGAAATTCCGCGAGGTGGTATTGCGCCACCATGGCCCCAGCTATTCCGCCATCGGCCAGATCGCCCTGCAGGCCGAGAAAGACCTCGGCTTCCGGATCGAGATGACGGTCGATGACGAGGACACCCTGATCCACCGGGCGATCACCGAGCCCCAGTTCACCGACATCCTCGACATGGATCACTGGGCCTACGAGCTGGTGCTGCCGAAGGGCGTGCTGCAGGGCATTCCGCTCGCCCGGTACGACTGGTGGGACCAGACGCTGCCGATCTTCACCAGGGGTACGTTCCCCGACGGGACGGCCACGCCGCGCTACGGCAGCAACCCGTTCAGCATCCAGTACCTCGAGACGCCGTTCAGCGACGTTTTCGCGCCGGGGCCAACAGGCATTCTCGCCATGGTGCCGCATATCATGAACGCCGACACGCTGGGCGTGCGCACCGACCTGGTCGGCCGGCCCGTCACCAGCTGGGCCGACCTGGTCAACCCGGCGTTCAAGGGCAAGGCGGCGCTGGTCGACATCCCGGCCATCGGCATCCTGGACGCGGCCATGGCGTTCGAGGCCGCGGGCCTGATGCGCTACGCCGACATGGGCAACATGACCCGCGCCGAGATCGATGGCACCATCGACCGGCTGATCGAGCTGAAGAAGGCCGGCCACTTCGCCATCCTGTGGCAGCGCTTCGAGGAATCGATCGAGCTGCTCGCCTCGGGCGATGTGGTGATTCAGTCGATGTGGTCGCCCGCCGTGTCCGAGGTGCGGGCGCGCGGCATCCAGTGCGACTATCCGTCGCTGAAGGAAGGCTATCGCGGCTGGGCGGCGGGCCTCGGTATCATGCGGCATGTTGATGGACTGAAGCTTGAAGCCGCCTACCAATACCTCAACTGGTACAA
Organism: Candidatus Kuenenia stuttgartensis; assembly: GCA_943329845.2. Taxonomy (GTDB): domain Bacteria; phylum Pseudomonadota; class Alphaproteobacteria; order SMXS01; family SMXS01; genus RI-34. The sequence continues at coordinate 77,293 of CALQFM020000006.1, forward strand.
TTCGGGCTGGGCCGGCGCCTTCGTGGCGCGCGCCGGCTACTACAGCGCGGTGCCCGAGACGGCGCGAGAGTTCCTCAGCCGCAACGAATGGGATTTCTGGTACGAGGGCCGTCCGTCCGTCGAACCGATCATCGACACGCGCGGCGACGTCGCGAGCCCTGCGCGCTTCCTGCGCTTCGGCGGCGCCATGTGGGACCGGCTGGGTCGCATCGCCTGCTGGAACACGGTGATGGACGAGCACGAGCATCTTGACAGGCGGTGGGAAGATTTGAGGGACGCTTGAAGCCCGCGACGCGTTGGCTGAAGCGGCTCAATATCTGGCGTCAACAATCCGTCCCGATCGTCGTCGTTGCCTGACCGGAACCATATTCCCCATGGAGATGTTCATCCCTTTGGGAGGAACCGGACTTGATCGAAATGCAAAGACGCCCACGACACAGGATTCGCCGGAAGGCAGCCCGTTTCGGCCTGCCGCTTGTCGGCGTCGTCGGTGTGGGCCTGGTATGGTTCACCGCCGTGGTTGCCGGCTGGCTGAGCTGAACCCGCCTCGGATTCTGACGGGAAGCGCGGGCTTTTTGCCGCGCCGATAGCGGATCGACCGGTCGCGTGAACGGAGTCGGCAAAACTCAAAATCAACCTATGTCATAGGATGATTTTGTAAATTCTTTCCATCCTGTCGAGGGCGCAATCTGCTGGATCGCGTTGGGGACGGATGTTCGGAACGCCGCCTCGCCCCTCGCCAAAGGAACTGAAGATGATCCGACCTCCCAGCCGCACCAAGCTCGTTCCCACCCTTGCTGACGACAACCGGACGTCCCTGCAGCGCTACAGGGACACGGACAAGGAGCAGCGGGCCTCGGGCGTGGGCGCGCCGCCGCATCATCTGGGTGCGGACCAAGCCGATTGCTGGCGCGAACTGGTCGCGCTCCCCGGCGCGAAGGCGCTCACGGGCGGGGACAGGTGGCGCGTCGAGATGACCGCCAAGCTCATGGTCACGGTGAGGTCGGGCGAGTTCAAGGACTTCGAGCTGCGCTCGCTCAACGGCCTGCTCGGCCAGATGGGCATGCCGCTGCTCGAGGGCGCCAAGCACGCCGCTCCGAAGCCGGCCTGATGGCGCGAGTGCCTATCCTTTTGGCGGATAGGCGTTCTGGCTCATCATCGCCATCACCTGCTCGGGCTCCTTGAAGCCGGCCTGCGCCGACTCGCCGAACGCCGCCATCAGCGCGTCGCACCGCGCCTGGACATAGGGCTTGTAGTCGGCGTGGGTGAAGACGTGCAACTCGTTGCCCTCGATCGCCTTGACCACCCGCTTGCCGACATCGGCCGCGTTCATTGCGGTGGGGTTGGGCTCGGGCGGGCGGCCGCTGAGGTTGCTGACAACGGTGCCCGGCATCAGGATCGACACGCCGATATTGTCGGGCTTCAGCTCCCAGGCCATGACCTCGCCGAAGCCGACGGCGGCGTATTTGGCGACCACGTAGTCACCGATGGGCGAGGCGGCCACCGCGCCCGCCATGGACGAGGTGATGACGATGTGCCCGCCCTCGCCATGGGCGCGCAGCAGGCCGAGCGTGTAGTGGACCGTGTTGTAGACGCCGGTCAGGTTGATCGCCATCATCCGGTCCCACTTGGCCGGCTCGGTCTCGGCCACCTTGGCGCCCGACGGCGGAATGCCCGCATTGGCGCAGACCACATGCAGCTTGCCGAATGCCTCGATTCGCTTGACCGCCGCTTCCAGCGCCGGCCTGTCGGTGACGTCGAGCAGCATGGACAGCACCTCGGTGCCGCGCTGCTTGAAGTGAGCCTCGGTCTGGTCGAGCGCAGCCTTGTTGACGTCGGCGATGACCAGCCGCATGCCCTTGTCGGCGAACGCATCCGCCATGGCCAGGCCAATGCCGCTGGCGCCGCCGGTGATGAAGGCCGTCCGGCCCGATAGATCGCGCATCCTCAATCCTCCCCTGGAACGATGTCCCGAGTTGGGCGGGATCGGGCGCGCAAGTCAAGCATGACGGTCGGACAGACGCCCGGCAGATAGGATCACGCGGGGCGTTGGTGATCCTGCTGTCGCTCGATCCCTGGCAGGACGTGCCGCGAAAGCGGCAATGGCCCTGAACGCAAAAAAGGCGGCCCCTTCGGACCGCCTCTCGCCCCGGCGAGCCTAAGCTCGCACTGGGCCGGCATGGAATGCCGTAGCTTAGCCGATCTGCAGATTGCAGGCCGACGACTTGCCGGTCTTGCGATCTTTTTCCATCTCGAAGCCAAGCTTCTGGCCTTCGTTCAGGCTGGTGTGCCCGGCGCGCTCGACGGCCGAGATATGCACGAAAACGTCGGCGCTGCCGTCGTCGGGCTGGATGAATCCGAAGCCCTTCTGGGCGTTGAACCACTTCACGGTTCCATTGGTCATAGTAAGTTCCTTGTGGAATAGAATCATCGGCCGGAACAGTTCCGGACGAACCAAATTTTCGATGTGGAGGGGGTCAGAAGGCGGTGCCCGCATTTTACTGGAGCACCCAGATTGGCCGTACCAATACGAATTTGATGGCCGCTGGATAAAGTATAATTACAGGGCGCGCAAGGAATTATTTTAATTATTTTTTAGATCACCCACCGAAGAGTATGATATTTTTACGAACATTGCTTTTTGCGCACAACGCCCCATCTTCACGACCTTGCGTGTCGATCCGATCTGTCGGTGCCGTGCGCGTCCAGCCACCCGAAGAAAGCCCGCCATGCCCATGGAAGCGTCACGCCGGCGCGAAGAGATATTCCTGATGGAGCCCGAGCTGCATAGCTGGGCGTCGACCTACACGGATGACCCGAACCTGGCCTACGCGCTGGTGCACCACACCATCATGAAATCCTGGAACGCTCTGAACCGGCCGGCGACGACGACCACGACACGAACATGGCTGGCCGAGCTGATGTGGCACACGGTGAGCACCATGGACTGCTTCGACGACATGCAGTCGTCCGGCAAGCGGCCCAACTAGGGAAATCGACATGAACGACTTCAATTACGGCATTCCGGCGGAACTGTTCCTGCGCGGCATCGGCGCGGGCGGCAAGCGGCTCGTTTACAAGCGCTTCCCCTCGGCGGCCGCGGCGATCCAGTTCGCGGTGGAAGGCTCGGCCGGCTTCGCCACGGTCACGCTGGAGGTCGAGGACGAGCGTTTCGAGAAGGATGGCATCCGCCGCCTGTACGACGCGGCAGACTATCCGCTGGCGCGAAGCGTCCCACTCGCCGCGTAGTGCGCTGCGAGCCCCGGCGGAATCGCCCTGGCGCCGGAATGGCCCGGCGATTAGTTCCGGAGCTGGGACCGCTCAAACGGCGGCGGCTCAGGCCGTCACGCTCACCTCTACCTGCATATCCCGGTACGCATTCGATGCGCCGGTAAAGCTGCCGGTAACCGGCATGGCCTGATCGATATGGCGCGCGACCGCCACCGGTATCAGGTTGCGGCCCCCGCTGGCGCGATTCGTCGGATCGAAGGTGACCCAGCCTGCGTCCGGCACGTAAACCTCTGCCCAGGCATGGGTCGATCCGGCGCCCGATGAGCCGCGGGCTTGCGGGTCGCCGTCCGGCAGGAACAGATAGCCCGATACGATCCGAGCGCCGAAGCCCAGGCTGCGGGCCGCCTCGACGAACAGCACAGCGAAGTCCCGGCACGATCCCCAGCCCCGGTCCAGGGTCTCGACCGGCGACTGCGTGCCTTCATCGTCGCGGCTCTGGTAGGAAATCCAGCGCGATACGCCCATGCTCAGATCCTGCAGCAACGCCAGCGTATCGGTCGGCCTGCCTGCGACGAATTCATATGCCCAGCTCCGCAGCCGTCCGCCGGGATCGACGTATTGCTGGACTGCCAGCGCGCCCAGGTCGGTGAGTTCCGAGTCCGAATAGGCGAATGGGTAGCGCGCGGCGGCGGCTGCCACGTCGAATTCGGGCCAGACAGGCGCGAACAGCTCCAGTCGTACGGCGCTTTCGATGGTCAGGGAGTCGGACCAGCCTTCGAAGCTGGCCGTGGCGACAGTGTTTCCGAACACGTCGTGTGCCCACGTCAACGACGCCTGGGGCGAGATCGTCACGGCGCTCGAGATCAGCCGCAGGTCGCGGCTTTCCCGGGGCCGCAGCATCAGCCGGTGCCGGCCCAGCTGTACCGCCTGATGATACCGGTAGGCGGTGCGATGCCGTATCGACAGAACCATCATGGGGCGCGTGTTCCTTTCCGGTCACCCTGCCCACGCTAGCACAGCCGGACCGGCGGCGGGTCACGCGAAGGCGCAGGGCTGATGGGAACGAGGGCGGGTTCCCGCCACTCCCCCATTGCAAAATCCTTGCAATCCTGTTCACCTGCAACCATGACTGTGGCGAGGCTGAATGGCCGCCACGTTTGGCAAGAAACGGGAGATTTTCGCCATGGCACGCACCACGCCGCGCACCGAGCCCAACCACATGAAGTGTCCGATGTCCGCGAGGGACGTGGACCTATTCTCGCCCGGCGCGCAGGAGCATTGGTACGAGGCCTATCCGATTCTGCACCGGGAATCGCCGGTTCACCGCATTCCGGGCGAAGGCACCACGCCGAACCATGACGGCTTCATCCTCACCAAGTACGAGGACATCTCCCTGGTTGTGAAGGATCCGGTGCGCTTCCCGGCGTTCCTGTCCGACAAGCCCAAGCCCAATCCGGACGGTTCGCAGCAGCAGCTCAACGCCATGCAGGTGTCGATCCTCAGCCTGCGGCCCAACATCGAGCTGTGGCGCGCGCACCGGCAGGAACTGACCGATCCGTGGGTCGGGCCCGGCGCCACCCGCAACACCGACATGATCACCCGCTTCGCCGACCAGCTGATCGATAACTGGATCGATAACGGCAAGGTGGACTTCGTCAACGAGTTCGCCCGGCCGCTGCCGCAGATGGTCATGGCCGCCGTTCTCGGCTTTCCGCAGTCGGACCTGAAGAAGCTCGAACGCTGGGGCACCGCCCAGGTCGCGGCCTTCGTCTATGGCCGCGGCCACCGCAACCAGCTGACCCCCGAGGAGACCGCCGAGCAGTTCAAGATTCTCGACGGCTTCAAGGAATACGTGGCCGAATGGGTCGTCGAGAAGCGCAGGAACCCGCAGGACGACATGATCTCGTTCCTGACCCAGGTGACCTACAAGGCGCTGGACCGCAAGCTGACCGACATCGAGATCAACGGCATCGTCTACGCCATGCTGATCGGCGGTCTGGAAACCACCCAGTACGCCATCGCCGAACAGGCCCAGCTGCTGTGCGAGGATCCCGAGCTGTTCCAGACCATCAAGCATGACCGGTCCAAGCTGCGCCCCTTCACCGAGGAAGGCATGCGACTGCGCGCGCCGACGCAAGGGCTCTCGACCCGCTACACCATCCAGGACGAGGAGTTCCAGGGCGTGAAGGTGCCGAAGGGCTCGATCCTGCACATGCGCTGGGCCGCCGGCAACCTGGACCCGGACGAATTCGAGTGCCCAGCCGAGGTGATGCTTGACCGCAAGGGCGTCGGGCGGCACCTGACCTTTTCGCAGGGTCCGCGTATCTGTCCCGGCGCCGGCATCTCGCGGATCGAGCAGCAGATCGCCTGGGACCGCCTGCTTGACCGCATCGACAGCCTGGAATATGGCGAGGGGAACACCTTCCGCCACCAGCCGGGCATCATGATGGGCCTGCTGGAGCTGCACCTTACGTTCACCAAGTCGGCGTAACGCCATGGCCGCGATCCCGCTCGACGGCGCCCGTGTCCTCGTCATCGGCGGCAGTTCGGGGTTCGGCGAGGCAACGGCCGCCCGTGCCGCGGCCGAAGGCGCCCGCGTCACCATCGCCTCGCGTTCCGAGGACAAGCTGCGCGCCGCCGCGGCGCGGATCGGCCATCAATGCCAGACCGCCGCGGTCGATGTCCGCGACGGCGACGCCATTGCCGCCATGCTGGCCCGGCTCGGCACTCTCGATCATATCGTGCTGTCGGCCGGCGAACTGCCGCCGCCCGGACCCTTGTCGCTCGAGCACATGCACGAGCAGGCCAATGCCCGGTTCTGGAGCGTCATCCACGTCGCCCGCAATGCGACGTTCGGCCCGAACGGTTCGCTGACGCTGGTGACCGGCGCGGCGACGCTGCGGCCGCCCAAGGGCATGGCCGCCCTGTCGGCCATCGGCGCCGCGGTGAACGCCCTGTCGCGCGGGCTGGCGCAGGACCTGGCGCCGGTGCGGGTCAATACCGTAATCCCCGGCGCTGCCGATACGCCGCTGTGGAACATGCTGCCCGCGGACAAGAAGGCCGAGCGCATGGAGCAGATCGGCCGCAGTCTCCCGGTGGGCCGGGTCGGCCAGGCCGACGATGTGGCGCTGCAGATCGTCGCCTGCATGGTCAACCCGTTCATGACCGGCAGCCTTGTGGTGCTCGATGGCGGCGGGTCCATCTGACGGGAACCTTTTCCGACGGTTGCTGTTGACTGATCGGCCGGGATACCGGCCATGGATCCGGGTCATCTTTGTCGGGCACGATGAAAGTCAGGAAGCGCGCAGCGAATTTCGTAACGCACTATGAGGGCGACTTGTGCTCAATCGGTGTGCATCAGGATGGCCGGGGGCAGGTCACTCTCGGCTTTCCCGATCCGGACGGTCGACTGGTGTCCGAGTCCGCCACGATCCCGGAGGTATGGGATTTCCTCGAGCACATAGAGGCGCTGGAGCGCGAGGAGCTCGACAGCTGGGTAATGGACCACCTGCCAAATAACTGAGTGGACGCGTCTGCATCGGGTCAGCGCATCGTTCGCGGCTGTGTTACGGAGAAGCCGGATTATATAGATTTATCCGAACGTTCGATGATCGCGGCGACCTGCGGGTGAGGCTGCGTTGGGGGAGGGAACACGGTCTTGCGCTGCGCCGCGGCTAGTTTGGCTGCCTGTCGATGAGGAGCATCTTCCCGCTCATCATTGGCTTCCTGATGCTCGTTCTGGTGGTGGTTGCGACCGGCGCCCTCGTGCGCGCGCAAGAGGACATGAACGACAAGGTCCGAGCCTCGCTGGAGGTCGATAACGGCCTGTGGCAACTACTATCGGCCCTGCAGGACGCCGAAACGGGGCAACGCGGCTATCTGCTCACCGGCGACCCGCTCTATCTCGAGCCCTACAACAAGGCCGTCCCGCATATCGACGAGCGGCTCGACTATCTCCGCCGGGGCATGCACGGAAATGCCGCCCGGGAACAGGATCTGCGTGCGCTCGCCGATGTGGTGGAACGGCGGCTCCAGATCATCGACAACACCATTGCACTGTACGCCGCCGGCAGGGTCGCCGAGGCCACATCCATCGTCGGCAATGGACAGGGGAAGGCGCTGATGGACCGTGCCCGCAGCATCGTCGGCACGCTGCGGGACCACCAGAATCGCTCCATGGAATCGCTGAAGGCCGACACGCGCCGCGCCGTCATGCGCATGGAGTTGGCGATCATTGCGGCCATCGCCGCCGTGATTCTGTTGGCGGCGTACGCTGTATTCGACGCCTACCGACGCAGCGCCAGCATCGTGCGGGCGCGCAACGAGTTGCGGGTGGTGAACAGCAAGCTGGTGCAGGAGGCCCGGACACGGGCAGCGGTCGAGGACCAGCTGCGCCAGTCGCAGAAGATGGAGGCCATGGGCCAGCTTACCGGCGGCCTCGCCCACGACTTCAACAACATGCTGGCGGTGATCATCGGCAACCTGAACCTGCTGTCGCGGCGGCTGGCGCGCGGCGAGACCGATGTGGGCCGCTACGTGGCTCAGGCGATGGACGGCGCCGAACGCGCCACCACCCTGACGCACCGGCTGCTGGCGTTCGCGCGCAAGCAGGCGCTGGCGCCCGAGCCCATCGAGATCAACCGGCTGGTCTCCAGCATGTCGGAAATGCTGAACCGCGCGCTGGGCGAGACGATCCGCGTCGAGACGGTCCTGGCCGGCGGCCTCTGGACCGTGAACACCGATCGCGGACAGCTCGAAAGCGCCATCCTGAACCTGTCGGTCAACGCCCGCGACGCCATGGTGGATGGCGGCAGGCTTACCATCGAAACCGCTAATGCCCATCTCGACGACATGTACGCGGCGGATCATGTGGGCGTGCCGGCCGGGCAATATGTGCTGGTCGCGGTCACCGATACCGGAACCGGCATGCCCGCCGAAGTGATCGCCAAGGCGTTCGATCCGTTCTTCACTACCAAGGAGCCGGGCAAGGGCACGGGACTTGGCCTGTCGCAGGTGCATGGCTTCGTCTACCAGTCGGGCGGGCATGTGAAGATATATTCCGAGCCCGGCTCAGGCACGACCGTGAAGATCTACCTGCCGCGCCACTATGGCGCACCGGCCCCAGCGCAGTCCGACGCCGACCGGCCGCCGCCACCAATGGGTGCGCCGCATCAGGTTATCCTGGTGGTCGAGGACGACGACCGGGTGCGGCAGATGTCCGTCGATGCCCTGCGCGACCTGGGCTACACGGTGATCCACGCCAACAGCGCGGCGACCGCCCTGAGACTGCTCGACGAGCATCCCGAAGTCGCGCTGCTGTTCACCGACATCGTCATGCCGGATGTCAACGGCCGCCAGCTCGCGGACATGGCGTTGCAGCGCCGGCCGGGGCTGAAGGTACTGTTCACCACCGGCTACACGCGGAACGCGGTGGTGCATAATGGGGTCGTCGATCTCGGCGTCCACCTGATCGGCAAGCCGTTCACGCTGCAGCAGCTCGCCCAGAAGGTTCATGAGGTTATCGGGACCAGTTCAGGCTGATGGGGACATGCCCGAACATTTCCGGCGTTTGGTCGTTCTCATGCGTCGACAGAGGCGAAATTCAGTCATCATGAATGCAGGCCCGTGAGCGAAACCCAAAATTCCGATAGCGGCGAACCGCTGTCCGACGAGGCGTTCGTGCGCGAACTCCAGGACGTGCTGCCGTCGCTCCGGGCCTTCGGCCGCAGCCTTAGTGGTACACGTGACCGCGCTGATGACCTGGTCCAGGAAACGCTGATGAAGGCATGGTCTGCTCGGGCGCGGTTCCGTGCGGGCACAAGCTTCCGCGCATGGACATTCGTCATCCTGCGCAATGCCTTCCTGTCCGACCGGCGACGCCTGTCGACCACCATGGAAACCAGCGACGAGGGCGTCGACCTGGTGATGTCCACGCCGGCGTCGCAGGATCGCAGGCTGATGCTGGGCGACCTCCAGCGCGCGCTGATGCAACTCCCCGACGCTTGGCGCGAGGCGGTCGTGCTGGTAGGCGCGAGTGGCCTGTCCTATCAGGAAGCCGCGGACATTTGCGGCTGCCCGATCGGCACGATACGGAGCCGCGTGGCGCGCGGGCGAGCCGCACTGGACCGGATAATGAATGGTGTTCCCGGCAACTAGCGGGTACATCCAAGCCAATGCAATTTTTTCGGAACCGAACATCTGGTTGCGAGTTACCACGTGGGCTCGTTCGAAACGGTCTGACCGGGCTACATTGGTGCCCTAACGGACGGGCTCTGCCGGGGTAAGGGGCAACACAGGAGTCAGGATCTATTAATGCCAGAAACCAGCATTCTTCTCATCGAGGATGATCCGGCCATCTCCATGATCGTCGAGGAAATGATGATGGATCTTGGCATGGGCACCGTCATCACCGCCGGCCGGCTTCCCGCGGCGCTGGAGGCCGCGGCCAATGGCGGGTTTGACTGTGCCATCGTCGACCTGAAGCTGCATGGACAGGATACTTTCGAGGTCGCGCGCATCCTCAGGCAGCGGAATATCCCTTTCGCCTTCTTCACCGGATACGCCGCCGACAGTCTGCGCGAGTATGCGTCTCAGCCGGTGCTGCCAAAGCCCTTCGCCGAGGCCGACCTCAAGGGTATCCTCGATCACCTTCTACGGCCCGTTAACGGGGCCTGAACCGCGGCTCGCAGGAAAACGCAGGCCCTGGTTTGATTCCGGGAACTTCCGCCAAGCCGACCGGTTGTATACTAGGGTCGCGGCACACGAGGGCCGGCGGCCCGTGTCGGGTGGCCGCAGGAACTTCGGCCAAGGGGCAAGATCAAGAATGGTCCAGTCAGCCGGCCCACGCGGCCGGTAGGACATGGCGAAAAAATGGGACACCGGTGGTTACCGCCTTCTCGGAGGCACAGAACGGGCTCGACATGAAACAGGCCGACGGGAGCGCCCAGTTGTTCCCAAAAGATGCATTACGGCTTTTGCCGACGGCGGCCTGCGTCTGTGACGCCCAGGGCCGCATCGTCGATTGCAACGACAAAGCCATCGGTCTGTGGGGCCGCGCGCCTGCGCCGGGCGACACGTGGGAAACCGTATCGGGCGACAGCAGTCAACAAACCCGCAACTTCCAGTTACTGCTCGAAGCAGGCCGCCCGCAGGCGAACGCCGCCCTTGTTGTGCGAATCGCTCCGGAGGTCGGCTCCCTCATTCTCGCCAACTCCGAGCCCCTGTGGGACGGCGACGAACGGGTGGGATCGATCGTGACTTTCCAGCAGTCCCCTGGTTCCGCCAGCGGCCGCGCGGTCCTATGGGAAACGCTCGACGTGCTGCCGGCGGCGATCTACACCACCGATGCCGAGGGACGCATCACCTTCTTCAACAAGGCGGCCGCCGATCTTTGGGGCGCAACGCCCGAAATAGGTGCCAGCCTCTGGTGCGGTTCCTGGAAACTCTACCGCCCCGATGGCTCTCTGCTACCCCTCGATCAATGTCCGATGGCGGTCGCGATACGCGAGCGCCGTCCGGTTCGCGACGTCGAGGCCATCCTGGAACGGCCGGACGGCTCGCGGGTGGCGATCCTGCCCCATCCGACGCCGCTCTATGACCCGTCGGGCGCCTTCGTTGGCGCGATCAACATGCTGGTCGACATCACCCACCAGAAGGTGGCCGACGAACGCCACATCCTGTTCGCGCGCGAGCTCAACCACCGGGTGAAGAATGCGCTGGCGACGGTGTATGCCATCGCGATGCAGACGCTTCGCTACACGGACTCGCTCGACTCGTTTCGCGAATCGTTCAGTAGCCGCCTGCTGGCGCTCAGCGGGGCGCACGACCTGCTGGTGCGCTGCCAGTGGCAGGAGACGCCGCTGAAGACCATCATCGCCGAGGCGCTGTCTTCCTTCGGCCCGGGGCGGCTCGACGTCGAAGGCGACGAGGCCGAGTTCGGCCCACGCGCCACGCTCACCCTGGCCATGACGTTCCATGAACTGGTCACCAACGCGACCCGGTTCGGCGCCCTGGCGAATGCCGATGGCCGGATATCGATTCGCTGGCAGGTTTCGACCGACAGCGAAGGAGAACGGAAAGTTTCGCTGAGCTGGCGCGAAGCCGGCGGCCCCGTGGTCGATGCGGCAGCGCAAACAGGCTTCGGCTCGCGGCTGATCAACCACAACCTGATGGCGCTGGGCGGCTCGTTTCACGCCGAATTTGCGCGCGACGGCCTACGCTGTGAAATGGTGTTCCCGGTGATCAACGAAGCGCCGGGCTGGCCCCCGGCGAAGCCGTCTATTTCTTCGACGGTTCGTCCTTCAGGCGCGACAGCAGATCCAGCATCTCCTGGGGGACAGGTTCTTTGACGACCTCGTCATACAGCTGCCGGAGATTGTCGCCCAAGCGCTTGCGCTTCTCGGGCCTGCCGCTCCCGGAGTCCTTGCCTTGCGTCACGTTCACCTGCCCTGTCAGCGCCCGAATGCCGGTTCTTGCTTCGTCCGATTATCAGCCCGATAGCGAAAACGGGTCAATGACTGAACGCTTGCATCCCCACGACTCAAGGTCTTCACTCGTGGTGAAGCCCGTCGCGGCTACTATAACTCGAAAATACACGGAGAGTTCCCATGTCGCTCGCAGCTGACCTAGCCTGTCTTATTCATGAGGCGTTTGGCCCGGGCTCTTACAGCTTGGTTTGAGGTTTTGCGCTTTACGCGGGACGCAGCTTCTGGTGGCGCTGGGAGCGGCGCGATTTTTAGGGTTTGGCGTGGTTGCGGGGACAGGTTCTGATCGGCGGCACGGCCGCGTCGGCTACGGGCTTGCGGTGCGCAAG